>DASZJS010000084.1:0-5252 GCA_035947935.1 Gemmata sp.
CTCTCTCCGCTGGCATGCTGATCCTGGCCCTTTCATCGCTGTCGCGCAATTCCCGTTACATTGGTCTATTTTGGGTGGGCGTCTGGTTTGTCACATTCATCGTCGGGGTCTTTCTCAGTAACATCCATCGCAATCAACTGATGTACGCGAAGTTTCAAAAAGCCAGGGAATTACAGAGAAGCGACGCGAGTCGCGGCAAGTCATTGACGACTCAGGAGCAGATGAAACGACAGCATGATGAGGAAATGAAGGCTTACGCCGAAATGGAGCAGCAGGAACTTGAGGATTCCAAGACCAACTGGCGCCCGGTAGTCTCTTACACCGACAACCTGTCTCGAGTCGGGGAGGCGATACTCGGGACAAACGCATGCTGGCAAAAGTTGAGCAAGACCAAACCCGAAGCGCAGCGCGCCGAATATCTCCTCAGGAACATGGGTCCGCAGTATCCCTGGTACTGGTCGGCCGCCGTCCTCATCGTCCTTTTTGGGATTTCCGTATGCATTCTGAACTTCCGAGTGAAGTCGCTGGACCGACTCAGGTGAAACCGATCGTGGAATTTCACGAGGTTTCCAAGTGGTACGGCAACGTCATCGGTATCAACAAGCTCACGATCAACATACCCGCTGGCATCACGGGATTGCTCGGCCCTAACGGCGCGGGCAAGTCCACTCTACTTCAATTGGCGACAGGCCAACTCTTTCCCAGCCAGGGCCGGGTCCGCGTACTTGGTCGAGAGGTTTGGAATTGCCCTTCGTTGAACTCCCAGATCGGCCTTTGCCCTGAACAGGACGCTTTCTACGAATGGATGACGGGCTGGGATTTCGTTTACACTTCAGCACGGCTTGGTGGTTTTCGCAGATCCGATGCAAGTGATGCTGCGAAACGTGCGCTTGATGCCGTTGGCATGACCAAACATCAGGGTCGGGCTGTCCGGGGCTACTCCAAGGGGATGCGCCAACGTACCAAGCTGGCTCAGGCTCTCGTTCACGATCCGAAAGTCCTGTTTCTCGATGAACCACTGACTGGCACCGATCCCCTGGCCCGGCGCGATCTCATCGACATTATCGAACGGCTCGGCAGCGAAGGAAAAAGTGTGCTGGTTTCCAGCCATGTCCTTCACGAAGTGCAGACGTTGACACCCAACATCATCCTGTTGAATCGCGGTCGTCTCGTCGCGGAGGGACAAGTTCGGGAAATCCGCGATCTGATCGATAAGCACCCGCATCAAATCGTTCTTGTGTGCGACCAATACCGACAACTCGCCGGCCGCGTACTCGCCTGGGATGATGTCGAAAGTGTGCGGGTCTTGCGGGGAGATAAAGGCGTGATGGTGGAGACGCGATCTCCGGATGCCTTCTACAGTCGATTGCCGGAGCTGTCGCTAGTGGATGGGCTTGAGATCCGCGAAGTCTATTCGGATGACGACAATCTGGAAGCCGTCTTCAAGTACCTGGTGAACAAATGAATCACGCTGCGGCAAGTGCATCGGTCCAGAACCGAATCCCCGAGGATCGTGTATTGAGCGGGCCGTCGGCTGGATCATCCAGCCTGATCGCAATGTGGGTACTCTACACATTAACCTTTCGTCAGCACCTGCACGGTCGGCGCTGGTTAGTGATGGCCATCTTGTTTTCGTTACCGGTCGGTCTCGTCGTTCTGATCCGCGCTACAGCTCCTGAGTTCCCAGCGATGAATCTGGAGTTTGGCATCGCATTCATGCTTATTCCGCAGGCATTACTTCCAATTGTCGCGCTCGTCTATGCCGCGGGAATTATTCGGGACGAGCAGGAGGAGCAGACGCTGACATACCTCCTCATTCGCCCGATCCCACGCTGGGCAATCTATTCCGTGAAACTGCTGGCGACTTTGACCACGACAGTCCTTCTGACCACTGTATTCACCGCATTGACTTTTGTTGCGATCTACGTGGGCAGCGAATCGTCTGCGGGAGAGGTCTCACTTCGTTGTTTGAAGACGATTGTCATGCACGATCTGGCCGTCATAGCTTATTGCTGTTTGTTCGGACTGATCAGCTTGCTCACCAACCGAACCTTGGTGTTCGGTATCGTGTACTCGATTATCTTCGAAGGATTGATTGCGAACATGCCGTTTGGCATACGACTGATCACTGTCATCTACTATTGCCGATCGATTGCTTACCAATGGATGTCATTCAAAGTGAACCGTTACGGTCACAACATTGACTTTGCTGCCGACGCCTGGAATTTCGACCCGAAATTAATGGACGAAATGACCAGCATCCAGACCTGCGTCACCATCCTTGTCGTAGCCAGCTTGTTCTTTGCTGGGATCGCTTCGTTACTGTGTGCACGCCGCGAGTTCCACGTCAAAACGCCCGAAGGAAATTGAATCTCGCTCAACGGTGAGCGAAAGGTGCTTGGGATGGTTCCCTAGAACCATCCCTCTGCAGTCTTTTTTCACAGGTCCGTTCAGCGACTCGATGTTTTGTGGACTCACGATCTTGATGCGGATACGCTGTGAGGACAGCCTCCAGTTTCTCCTCTTGCAATCGGAGTTCTTCAATGTCGAGTCGCATCAGTCGCCGCCGCGTCCTCCAATCCGGGCTCGTTAGCCTGGGTTATCTCTTCACGGGTCCGGCTGGGTCCGTGAGCAAAGTCTATGGGGCTGCCAACAAGCTGCGTGTGGCTGGCATTGGTGTCGGTGGGAAGGGGTCTGGGGATATCGAACAAGCCGGAGCTGTCATGGATGTAGTCGCGCTCTGCGATATCGATGCGAATCGCTTGAACGAACGAGCACAAACATGGCCCAGTGCGAAGAAGTTCTTCGATTATCGCAAGCTCTTCGACCAGATGGGGAAAGAGATCGATGCCGTCACCGTATCAACAGCCGACCACTCCCATGCACCCGCTTCCATACTCGCCATGCGGGCCGGCAAGCACGTCTATTGCCAGAAACCGCTCACGCATACGGTCGCTGAGGCTCGGATGATGCGTGAAGTCGCGGCGAAGATGGGCGTCTGTACTCAAATGGGGAATCAGGGCTCGGCACTTAACGGACTGCGGCGAGCGGTCGAATTGATCCACGAGGGACTTCTTGGGGCAGTTAGTGAAGCTCACGTTTGGACCAACCGTCCCGCACACTACTGGAAGCAATCACCCGACATCACCTCGCGACCGAAGGACATGCCCCCGGTGCCTGCTCACGTCCACTGGGAAGAGTGGCTTGGAACAGCGCCGGCCCGTCCTTACAACCGCGCCTATCATCCGCACGACTGGCGCGGTTACTGGGACTTTGGCACCGGTGCACTTGGGGATATGGCTTGCCATACCACGAACATGGCGTTCCGCGCGCTCAAGCTCGGAGCCCCAGTTGCAGTCGTCGCGGATGCCGGCGAGATTAACCCAGAAACCTATCCCGCATGGGCTCGTATCCAGTACATTTTCGCCGCTCGCGGTGAGATGCCTCCCTGCACACTGCATTGGTACGAAGGCAAGCGCGATGGGAAGAAAGTGCTGCCCCCTGAAGAGTTGCTGGCGAAACTGTTGAAGAAGGGTGAGAAACTCGCCGACAGTGGGTCAATTCTGGTTGGCGATAAAGGCGTTCTCTTCAGTCCCAACGACTACGGGGCACAGTTCCGGTTAACACCGGAGAAAGACTTCGTTGGAGTGAATTCCACAAAGCCCGAGAAAAGCCCAATGGGAACAGATGGCAACGAGGATCCATTTATGAAGAAAGAATGGGCCGAAGCGATCCGGGCTGGTAAGCCCGCAATTGCTTCATCGAACTTCGATTATGCCGCACAACTTACTGAGACGATGCTACTCGGGAACATCGCGGTTCGGTTTAGTGGCCAAAAACTCGAATGGGATGCGGCCAAGCTTCGTTTCGTCAATTCGGAAGCCGCAACTAAGCTGGTGAGTAAGGAGTATCGGAAAGGATGGGATCTCCCAGGCATAGGGTAAGCGCCAGTTTTCACAACAAACAATCCGACTGCGAATCCTGTCAGCGTTGTTGGCGAGATTGACCGACTGCCTCCGCTCTGCCTCGTGGCGGGGCGGAGGCGGTTTCAATTTGCACAGATGCCTTCAACCCACGCTACCTAACTTCTTACCTGGGACTGCGGAGAAGAGATCGCTCAGTCCCCCCGCAATGGTCGGGTACGTCAAAACCATTTACTGAAGCAGCGTTCTCCAGGCACTCTCCCTTTTGTGCAGTTTGACTTCTTTCACAATGCGCGAATTGTAAGGTCTCACCGGAAAGTCGTTTTGCCACCACTTCGAACAACTCGCCCACATGGTAATGTCGGAGGCCCAGGCCGTCGGTCGCCCAGACGTGGTCAATTCAATCGTTAATCTTTGACACGATGCCAACGACCATACAACGCAATCAGACCCTTTGCCATCGAGGCTATTGCGTACTAGGTTTCCACACCATCGTACGACTAGCGGATTGCATCACGATCTGTCGCTACCTGGTTTGGAGGCTCGCGTATGCTTCGCATTTGGCGAAATGGGCTGCGTCGAAAACAGCATCGCAGGGACCGCCTTGCAGTGGAGTTATTGGAGGATCGCACGCTCCCCAGCTTTGTCGCTGCGCCAACCTACCCAGTTGGGGCGTTGGGCCATACGAGTGGGACGCCGATTGCTGTTGTCACCGGCGACTTCAACGGCGACGGCATTCTGGACGTTGCCACGGCCAACCAAGGAAGCAACTCCATTAGCGTGCTGTTTGGTGTCGGCAACGGCACCTTCAAGCCCGCCGTCACCTTTGCGCTCGGTCAATCGCCGAGTGCTTTAATCGCGGTTGATCTCACTGGGGACGGTAGGCTCGATCTTGTAACCGCCAACAAAGCAGATAACACCGTATCGGTGCTGCTGAATGCAGGTGGCGGCAAATTCAAGCCAGCCGTCACCTTTGCTGCGGGCTCTGGCCCCGTGGCATTGGCGGTGGCCGACTTCAACGGCGATGGGCACGTCGATCTTGGGGTGGTGGACAATGGTGCTGCGACTGTCACGCTCCTGATGGGGAACGGCAAGGGGAGCTTCACGTCGGGTGGAACCGTCACTGTGGCCAGCGGTTCGACCTCGATCGCCGTTGGCGATTTCAACAATTCCGGTGCCCCCTCCATTGCCACGGTCAGCGGCGGTTTCGGCCATCTGGACGTCAATCTGAACGATGGCCACGGAAACTTCAGCGCCCCGGTCAACTACGCCACCGGTTTTTGCGCGAACACAGTTGTCGTCGGGGACTTCACCGGCAATGGTCAACCG
>DASZJS010000085.1:0-6179 GCA_035947935.1 Gemmata sp.
GTTGGGGTACCGAGGCCCGGTAGTCCGATTCGAGAGCGTGGCGAAAACATGAACACCCAACCACTAACCAAGGAATAACATGGAATTCATTTCACTTTCCGAACTCTGCAAACGGGTTGAGAAGGAAACTAAGGAACTGAAAACGCTGATTAAACGCGGAGAGAAAACTTGGGGTAGATGGGTCTATCACGCTGACGGTCCATACTTGGAGTTGAACAACTGTTATTCAATAGCACTGGATCGGATAACGGACCTTGCTGCGGTTGGGGAATGGCTTCTTCACCTGAGCAACAAAACGTGGGTGACGAATCAGGATTTAGGCGACCTGTTATACGCTCTGAAAGATCTGGCACGGGTTGGGCGACACTCCATCTCTTACAAAGGCGCGGGCGTTTAGCTCCACAACCAACACGATGAGGTGAACAGCGATGAGTACGAAAGCGGAACCAAAGACCTTCTACACCGGGATCAGCAGGATACGGCACCTGACGGTTTACCAACCCGCCGTGCCTCTGCGTTGTGTGTTCCTTTACCTCGATGATGATGGGACGTTCGAGGAATTGGATGAGGTGGTTCTGGGGATTCAAGCCACGGTAACAGACACTTACACCGGACCAAAAGTTCTCCAGCGTGGCCAGAGTGGACCTCGACCGGAAGGCGACTCGGCAAAGGACATCATCAGGGCAGGTTATCACCTCAACGGGGAAGATCAGCATGTTGAGCATGACGTAGTGATCTTCAGTGAGGAATACCATCAGCCAACTGCACTCGATTCCTCAAGCGATATACACGGGGACAGATGGGTGCGAATCCTGGGACCAAAGGATGCTCCTGCGGATTGGTGGGAGAAGCGAATCAAGTCAGAGAAGCGAATGCTGTTGAAGGATCACAAACCAAAACAAACCGACGCCGTTGAATTCTGAACGTGAACGTGAACACTGGCACGCTACCACCTGACGCACAGCAACCGGAGATATCGTCCGCGGTTGATGCTGTCAGTGAGCGTGAGCCAACAGCACCACAGCCACCCAAAACCAAACGGGTACGCAAGCCACGAGTGCGGAGACCGACGACGTTGGTAGAGATGGTTGAATGACGCACGACAGTCAAAGGAAGCGTTGAGGTTGGGGTGATTCAATAACAATTGTCTTTCAAACGTGGGTCCTTGGAAAGAGTTTTTCTTGCGTGTCCATTTGCGGAAACATCGTATTACCGCGTTGCGTTGGTTGGCACTTGTGAGGCGCAATGGTGGCGAAGAAGAAAAAGGCGTCCAAACCTGCCCCAAAGTCGAAAGCCCGCTCTGCCGCGACTGGGGAAGCCCACCGCGAACGGGAATCGATGCGCCGTCGCGAATCGTCTCGGTCAGTTCGAGATATTGGTCCACCCCCGCCTGTCGCCGATCCCGTTCGCCGGGAGCGTTGTTCCAAGTCTCTGAAGGATTTTTGTGAGACGTACTTATCAGCGACTTTCGACATCACCTGGAGCCCCGACCACATCACGGCGATCGACCGATTGCAAACGTGCGTTCTGGAAGGCGGACGGTTCGCCCTGGCGATGATGCGAGGCGGGGGCAAAAGCTCTCTCTGTGAGGCCGCGTGCCTCTGGGCTCTCGTGAACGGACATCGCAAGTTTGTAGTGTTGATTGGATCGACCGAAGGGGCTGCCGAGGAGTTGCTCGACTCGATCAAAATGGAGCTCGAGACGAACGACTTGCTTGCTAGTGACTACGGTGAAGTCTGCCACCCGATCACAGCGTTAGAGGGGCAAACTTCCCGCGCTCGCGGCCAGCACATCGGCGGGGTTCGCACGCGGCTCGGCTGGACTCAGAAGCAGCTGGTCCTGCCCACGGTCGCGGGCTCGGTTGCCAGTGGTGTCATCGTCCGGGTTGCTGGACTCACGGGCCGGATTCGCGGCATGAAACACAAACAACCGTCTGGCGATTCCCTGCGACCCGATCTTGTCATATGCGACGATCCTCAGACAGATGAATCGGCAAGGAAACCGCTACAGAACGATTACCGGGAACGTGTGCTGGCCGGGGCCGTGCTGGGTCTGGCTGGCCCGAAGAAGAAGATCGCCGCGATTGTACCCACGACCGTCATTGCGCCCGGTGACCTGGCAGACAGGATTCTCGATCGAGACCGACATCCCGAATGGCATGGGGAGAGATTTCAGATGATGTATTCGATGCCGACAGATGAGAAGCTTTGGGACCACTACGCGAACTTGCGCCAAGAGAGCATGCGGGCCGGTGGCAATGGTTCCGAGGCGACCGAGTTTTATATTGCCAATCGTGAAGCGATGGACGCCGGAGCAAAACCAGCATGGCCCGAACGGTTCGAGCCCGGCGAAGTTTCGGCAGTTCAATCCGCCATGAACCGCAAGATTGACGACCCTCGCTCATTCATGGCAGAGATGCAGAACGCGCCACTGGCCGATCTTGTTTTGGGGTTGGTCGATGACCTCGATGCGGATGCCATCTGCGAGAAGGTGAATCGAGTTCCCCGCGGAGTGGTTCCAAGGGACTGCTCACGACTCACAGCATTCATCGACGTTGGCGGCAAAGTATTATTCGGCTGCGTCGTTGCGTGGTCGGGAAACTTCACCGGCCATGTCGTGGACTACGGGACGTTTCCGAAACAGAACCGAGCGTTCTTTGCCGCGGACGATGCCCGTCCATCGCTGTTAGACCAGTTCCCCGACTACGATGAAACCGCCCGCGTTTACGGTGGCCTCACTGCCATCGTTGAGAAGATCGTTGCTCGCCCCTGGCGACGTGAGGGGTCTGGGGAATTGCGCGTCGAGAGGTGCCTCGTAGATGCTGGCTGGCTGCCTGATGTAGTGCATCAATTTTGCTCTCAGAGTCCGCTTGCTCCAATCCTGATGCCGTCGAAAGGGTTTGCGGTCGGGGCGGCCGGCAAGCCCATGTCTGAGTGGCCGATCAGACCGGGCGAACACTGTGGGCTCAACTGGCGAGTCAATCCAGTGACGGGCGGTGGTTTCGGCCGGTTATGTGTCTTCGATCCGAACTTTTGGAAAAGCTTCGTTGCAACCCGTCTTCTGAGTCCACCAGGATCCGCTGGGTGTATGCAGTTGTTTGGGGATGGGAAAGGGGAGCATCAACTATTCGCGACCGCGTTCAAATGACGCTCCTGAAAGCCTACCTGAAGGCAAGTCCAGACGATGACATGCGCGGCATTGTCGATTACTTCGAGCGCGATCACGGCTGGATAATGGACATGAATCGCATCACTCTCCGAGACCTGTTTTGGGAACTGTGGTCAAACAAAGAAATCGACGAGCTACCGAACCTGGATTTCGTTCCTGCCGAGATCGACGACATGCGGGATTGGGTGAGGGATGAGAAGTAGCAGCTACTTTCCACTTGCGCTTTTGATACACCCGTGTACACTTCAGATTATGGGACGCGCAAACGATCAACCGAATCCTCTCCGGACCTGTCCGCAATGCGCCAGAGTGCTTGAGACTATCACGACCCGCCCACAGCCAGACGGTTCCGTCAAACGCCTGAAACGATGCTGTGAGGGACACGAGATAGTTACGTTCGAGCGACTTGGGATTGAGGAACCAGAGAGGCCGAAAAGTTTCACGACATCGAAGCGCAAAGGTATCCGTTCATGACCGATTCGCCCACACTCACCGATCTCGAACCGCGCGACCTGGCCGCCGTGCCGGACCTCGAAGCGGTTGATGGTGCCGACACTGAGTTGGCCATCGAGCCAACAGTCATCGAGCCCACTCCCGCCGACCCGACCCCGGAATCCGCACCTCCCCCGATCACTCCATCCATTCAGGCCGACAAGATCGCCGCGGCTGTCATCGGGTGGCTTGCCGACATCGAGCGGTTGCCCGAACTGAGTACCAGACTCGAAGCGATCCAGGAGCAAACCCAGGCAGTTTACGCGGAGTATTCCGCTGGCATCCGGGAAGTGAACAAGCGTTTCAGCGACTCACTCAGACCCCTGGATGCCGAACGCAAGGAACTGGAAACGCAAGTCGCGACCGCGGAAGCCGCAAAAGAGCAACTGAGCAAGATCGCTGAGTTGATCCAAGAACCAGTCATCACCACGAAAGGGTAACCATGTCTGCGACCAAACCGGCTCCAAAAGAGTTATTTCGCAACGCGATGGCCACCACTCTCGCCGAACGCGATCAAGCGGAGGCGAATCGACAGGCAACCGTCAAGCGGGAGTACGATGCTCTCGTCATCCGCTGCGCCGACACCACCGACGTAGACCCCGCCAGCGTCATCGCGTTCCTCGATGAACATGGTTTCGACATCGACGAGTTTCAGGCCGCAGTTGTGCTTCGATGTGACCGGACAGAAAACATCAAAACTGCCGCGACCCTGCCCAAGAACGAAAAGCTCGTGACGGACCTCCGCGACCAGATCCGGCAGGCTGGCCGCGATCGGGATGAGGCCATCGCGGCCGCGACCGCAAAACTAAATGCCGAGTGCGAGAAAAAACAAACCAAGCTGCAACAGGCACTCGATGTGGCTGAGACCGCCTACCGCGCGGCTCTTGATGCTGCCGCTTTCCTGCGCGATACACGGCCACAGACGACGGCACTCGACAGGGTTGAGGAAGCCAAAGCCAATCTCCGAGCGGCTGAGATGGCCCTCAAAGACGCCAAGGAGCGGGCAAGACCATACCTCGACAGCGAGATAATTCGCAAGGGCAAGGAGGCAGCACCGCATGTGCGAGCGGTGCGCTCAGGCCAGCACCTCACATACGCCGGAATGCCGATGCACCCTCGCGAATACTCGGCTCATGAGCAAGCCTATGACCAGTATGTAACGATGATGGACGGCCAGACTCCAGACCCGTCAATCTACGCTTCCGAGTCCCAGGCCGTCGAAGCCGCGAGGGCCGCCCTCGAAGCTGTCCTCGCCGATGCCGACACAGAGGCACTTACGGTGGTTTGACATGTGGCCAGCACCCTCGACATCGCCGACATCCTTTTGGTCTGCCTACCAGCAGCGTCAGCAGGTTCGTCAGCGTCCGGGATGCGTCCGGAGGACGGGAGCCATCCCGTTTTACGATCGCCCCGTCACGATCACTCAGCCCACACGGTCATCATCATCCAATCCCGCCCCGCTGGCCGATGGCAAGATTGTTGGCATGGCGGCAAAGTACGGCAAATGGTTCTCGGCACAGCCCTTCAACCGAGAGCCCGGGGTAACCTATCGCGTGTTGTGGGCAGAGGGTTGCTTCGATCGGTGGTTCGCCCGTCTTCGGGCGGCCAAGACGCGGGCGGGTCTCTGGATCGGACATGACGAAGAGCGCGAGTTATGCAGCACGGAGGATGGCAGCCTGCGTCTCTGGTGTGATGACTATGGATGTATCCGGTTCCATGTCAATGCTTGCACCCGAGCAGGGCGAAAGGCCATCGAGCGAGCCCGCACGCTGAAGTGTCGGCAGTGTAGCTTGGGTACTCGGTTCCTCGAACGGTACACGACGAAAGGCCGCCACGAAAACGTGATGACTGTGTTTCGGGCCGCGATCACTGAGGTAAGTTTGGTTGCCGATGGGTCGTTCCCGGGCAATTGGGTTCGAGTTACTTGAGTGACCTTTCTGGAGGGTACTTTGATGGTTCAGACAATCATCTGCAAGGGTAAGAGATACACGGGCATCGGGCTCGATGATATCGCCTTGATTCAACTCCTTCACGACTCGAATCTGAGGGGCGTACCCAGAGATGTCATCGAGCGGCTGGACGCTGCGGGACTCATCGATCTGGTTGATCGTAGCGGGAAGACAGTTTGGGCGCTGACGACCAAGGGGCGATTGCGAGCCCAAGCCGTCGCCCCGCTGGAATCGCAGTTGCGTCGGCATTTCGCCAGCACACACACTTCGGGCGGCTGTGGTTTCCAGACCGTGAATCGGTGTGGCTTCACGATGGCCCCCAAATCACGCCGGATGTCCTGACCGATACCCGAGCCGCGAGTCCGCAGTGAGTGCGGGTTACCACGCATCCACAAGTACAACCGATTCCCTGTTGCTGACATCGGTGCAGGACTCCTGACTGTGCGAGTCAGTCCGGCTCGTTCTTATCCCTCGAACCACATCAGAGTCAGTAAAATGTTCCACACATCTCGCCAGGAAGCCGCAGAGCAACAGCAACGCCAGATGTACTTGTTGTTACGCGAACAAAGG
>DASZJS010000086.1:0-2578 GCA_035947935.1 Gemmata sp.
GTACAAAACGGCATATGCTGGCAATGCCTCGGTTTCCACGGTTGCCGCAAAGAACCGACCGGCATCGCCTGGACTCAGATAGACATCTTGGGCAAGTTCGCTCTGGCGAATCTCGGCCACTTGACCGGCATCTCGGGGACACCATCCGAGCCGGACTGACAACACAGTGATTCCATGATGCCGGGCATATACCTGCCCGAGTGCTTCGAGAAATACCTTGGTACAGGCATAGAGGTAGCGTGGGCGCGGTGGAGATGCCGGGGTGACCGGTAAGTGGCCATCGCGGATATGCCCATCAATCACCTGTCCGGTACTCGCGAGGATCACGCGCTGAATTCCACTGACTCGTGCAGCTTCCATCACCTGATAGGGACCAACCACGTTATTGGGAACCAGTTCCGAGAGGAAGTTATCCCCATCATTTGGCGGCGTTCCACGCGGAAAGTGGGCATCGTCCGGGGTGGCAGCGAGGTGGATGATGGTGTTCACCCCGGCCGCAGCCCGGCGGAGTGCATCCACGTCACCGAGGCCAGCAACGACAGAGCGTTCCGCAGGCAAACCAGGTGTCGGTCGAACATCGTAGCCGGTAACTATGTGCCCGCGTGCGGCCAACTCAGTAACAACAGCCCGACCGATCCGCCCCGCCGAGCCTGTCACGAGAACGTGTTTTGGAGTCATGAAGACGTTGTATCGGGTCGTCCAGATGCAGGTGAAGCGATTGTTTCATCGCCAACAGGCGGTTTCTTCCCTTGCGATCCAACGATATACTCCAACCATCCCTTTCCCTTCAGGAATCAGCCATGAATCGCCGCGAGTTTCTGGCAACGACAGCCGCAACTGTCGCCGCTCCCACATTTGCTCATACGAAGGAAAAACCAGTGCTCCCTATTGTCGATACACACCAGCACCTCTGGGATCTCACCAAATTCAAACTCGCCTGGTTCGATCCCGAAACACCGGAAGGGAAAATCATCGGGCACAGTTTCACACCCAAGGAATATGCGGAGGCAACCAAGGGGCTGAACGTGGTGAAGTCCGTTTACATGGAAGTCGATGTCATTCCCGACCAACAGCAGAAGGAAGCGGACTACCTCATCGATCTCTGCAAGAGCGGCGATACCACGACTTGTGCGGCGGTATTGTCTGGTCGACCGAATTCCGAGGGGTTCGAGAAGTATGCCAAACAGTTCAAGGGAAGCAAGTACGTCAAGGGAATCCGCCAGGTGTTGCATGTGAATGAAACTCCTGCCGGATACTGTCTCGATCCCAAGTTCGTCAAAGGAATTCAACTGCTAGGTACACTCGGTTTGAGCTTCGATCTGTGCGTCCGTCCCGCCGAAATACCGGATTCCATCAAGCTCATCGATCAATGTCCCGATACCCGGTTCATCCTCGACCACTGCGGCAACGCCAATCTTAAACATACACCGGCCCAGCGCGATCAGTGGAAAAAGGATATGGCGGAGATCGCCAAACGGAAAAACCTTGTGGGTAAGGTGAGCGGTTTCATCGCCAGTGCACCCAATCGTGGGAAGTGGACTCTCGATGACCTCGCCCCCGTCATCAACCACACTCTTGATGTGTTCGGTCCCGACCGCGTGATGTTTGGCGGAGACTGGCCCGTCTGCCTGCTGGGTGTGGAAAAGTACGCTGACTGGCTAAACGCGCTAAAAGCCGTTGTCGTGGAGCGATCGGAAGCACAGCAGAGAAAGCTTTTCCACGACAACGCCGCGAAGTTTTATGGTCTGTGACCACTTGAGCAAATCCCCATCGGATCCCTGATTTTTCAAGTTTTTTTGATCCAGTTCGATGGAGCGATTCGCTCAAGAAGAAAACTTCCGTCTTGCTTTCCATGTGAACTTAGGCAATGAGTGGAGATAGGCCGCGTTGTCACAAATGCGGCAAAACTGCGAGGAGTGGGCCATGTCTGGAATCAGTACCTGCGTGCTTGCCAGCCTGATGTTTATTCGAGCCCCAATACCTCCTGAACCTGCTCTGGACCCTCTCGCCCGCGGTTACATGGGTATCGAAGTCCAAAGGGATAGCCTCGTCATCGAACGTGTTGAGCCAGGACAGCCAGCTTTCAAGGCAGGCCTCAGACAGCACGATGTGATTGTTAGGGTCGGCAAACTGGAACCGCAGTTGTTTCAACAGGTCATTACTCATGTCTGCTCGTTCCGTCCCGGCGCGGTGATCGAGATTGAGGTGCAACGTGGGAACCAGCGTAAAGTTTTCCAGGTGAAGCTCGGTTGCCGACCACCAGAACTCGATTTGTCCTATCCGATAACCGACCCGCGCGAGATTCCGTAATTAGCGGCAGCCTGTTTCACGCCGAGAACGGCATCCAGTTCCCGTGATGCCTCACTCGCTTTGCTCCTTCTTTGGGCAGGCGTTTCCGGTGTTGCGCAAGGAACTAACCGTTCTCGCACTCGCGCATGTAGCGAATACTCTCGCGGGCAATGGTGTCGGGGTCCGGGGAGTAATCGAACACCTCGACTGACACCCAACCGGCATAGTGTGCATCTCGCAATGCCTGAAAGATCGGTTTGAAATCTGTTGCTCCAAAGCCCGGGCCTCG
>DASZJS010000087.1:0-5664 GCA_035947935.1 Gemmata sp.
TTGACTGTGCCATCCTTTGAGCAAGAGGCAAGACGAGTCCCATCGGAGTTGTAGGCCAGGGCATTGATCCGAGCGGAGTGTCGAATGCGGGATTCGCCGAAGACGCGAACGACATGTTCCGGAAGACCGGGAGGAAGATAGGGAAGTTGCCAGCGAGCATCGCGAAAGTGCCGTGCGGCCGCCTTGAAGTTCTCCGCCTTGAGCGCTGTCTCACCACGATTGGCAAGTTCATCCGCGCGCGAAAGTGTCTCCACTGGATACTTGGCCTTGAGAGCTTGATCGCGCTCGGCCTGGAATTTCTCCTTGAGTGTTCCGACTTCGCCTGATCTAGGCTCAGGCTGCGCGCCCGTGAATGGGGCGAGTAACCCGATGATAGGTGTGAAAAGCAATGCGAATCGGAGGATAGAGGACATGGCCGACCTCGGAACACAGCACAACTTGGCGATACACCTGAGTATACGGAGACGAGTGACCCGATGGGAAGTTAACAACCCGATCAGCTCAGTTGCTATCGCTCGCCGGTCGGCCCTCCGCGATTCAAACTCGGGACACACTTCCGGAGTAGAGCTTGCGGTCGCGGATGTATTCTTCAACTGAGCGCGGCACCATGTATCGGATGCTCATTCCATCGGCGATCGCTCGACGCATCTCGCGGCTCGAAATCTCGATCATTGGACAGGCCACGAACCGCAACTGGACCACGCCAACATCCACGCCGAGTGCGGTCGCGAGTCGTTCGGCTGTCCAAAGCATCACTCCGGGGCGAGGGACCACGATCAGCCCGGCTCGCTCAATGACTTGCCGGGGTTCGTACCAGCTAGGAAGATCGGGAAGCCCATCGGACCCCATGAGCACGTAAAAGGAATCCTCCGGGTGAAGTCGATGGAGTTCAGCAAGTGTTTTGGATGTGTAGCTTGGCGGGGGCAGGTCTTTCTCGAGACGTTCAATCCGAAAAGCAGGATGCCCGGCTGTCGCCAGTTCGAGCATCTCGCACCGTTGTTCGAAGCGGGTAAC
Source organism: Gemmata sp. (assembly GCA_035947935.1). Classification (GTDB taxonomy): domain Bacteria; phylum Planctomycetota; class Planctomycetia; order Gemmatales; family Gemmataceae; genus Gemmata. The sequence goes on from DASZJS010000087.1 coordinate 1,015, forward strand.
TCCCGGTCCGGATTTGTGCGGGGGGTGGGCGGCAGGCATGAACCACACCTGATCGAGTCGGGCTTGTTCCCGGCACTGTTCGGCCAGGATCAGGTGACCCATGTGAACCGGGTCAAACGTGCCGCCAAAAATGCCAATTCGCATGACAGAGAATCCAGGTGATCGAGAACGCACATCCCAAGACTAGATTATCAGCCTATTGCCCCTTGTTGTGAAATCAGCGGAAGATTTGGCATCGTGAACGCTGTCCGCAGTTCCCGGGCAGATTGCTCCGGTGAAACGGTTGTGATGAAACACCCAAAACCCCACTCGAGACCAGCGGGACGGGCAGTGCGAGGCAACACTTCAATGTGCCAGTGGTAATCGGGCATTTCGTGCGAGCGAAGCGGTGCCGTATGCAGAAACCAGTTATACGCGGGTTCCTCCAGCACGGTATCGAGTGCAATGAATACCCGCTTCATCAGTTGGGCGAGTTCGAGACAGACTGTGTCTGAAATGGTTTCGTATCGGCTGGCGTGCTGCTTGGGCAGCACCCAGAATTCATAGTTAAATCGGGGAGCGAATGCTGCGATGACAGAGAAGTTCTCGGATTGTGCGATGATGCGATCCTTGTCCTCAAGCTCGCGGCGAACGATATCGCAAAAGACACACTGAGACGTGCGGGAAAAGAACGCAGAGGCACCGGCCAGTTCCATTTCGACCAGTCCTGGAACGATCGGAGTTGCGATGATCTGCGAATGAGAGTGACCGAGTGAGGCACCTGCCTCAGCCCCAACATTCTTGAAAACTGCGGCATAGACCATGCGCGGATCTTCAGCTAACGAGACTAGTCTGTCGCGATAGGCTCGAAAAACCGCCGAGAATTGAACATCGGAAAGTTGGGTCGAATCGGGGAGATGCTCGGGGCATTCGATCAGCACCTCGGCACGCCCGAGTCCAGGGGTGGCGAGAAACACCATCCCGGCGGCTGAGTGAAAGGAATCGCCGACATCGGGGCGGACAGCTGGGAATTTGTTTGGGACAACCCGCAGTTGCCAGCCTGGCCCATTGGGTGGTGTGCCCTCATCGCGATAGGCCAGCACTTCATTTGGGGTATCGTGTTCTTGCCCCGGACAGAACGGACATGGTTTCCGTTCGCCATTGCGGCGATGTCGGGGCTCAACACCTTCCAGCGTTTTCGGTCGGTGGGACCGTTCAGGGGCGACAACAGCCCACCGACCGCAAACGGGATCCCGGCGAAACTCGGGTTTAATACTCATACTTCTAACGTAGAGCGCATCGGTTGTTGTGGGCGTGTCACGCCATTACTGCCCAAAAGGCCGGCCGCTGGGAGCCATAGCAGGATACGGGCCACCAGCAGGGCCCACCGAAGAATATCCGCCGACAGGTCCCACGGATGGAACCACCGAGCCGTTCATCAAACCACCCGACGACATTGGGCCGGGACTTGTCAAGCCTCCGGGCGTATACCCACCAACAGGCTGAGTTCCGGCACCCAGTCCTGCACCAGGCAATGACGGACGCGCTCCAACTCCAATGGGGATTTGACCGCCAATCGGATTCCCTTGTTGGATGGGCTTCCGTTGATAAGTGATGCGGAACTCTTTTGAGGCCGGTGTGGTGTTTGCAGTTGGGCCAGCACTATTGTTGCCGCCTGTGACGACTTCACGCTCATCGACAATCATGAAGCTCGGGCCAATGTGTTGTTTGATCAGAGCCTCGGCAGCATCCCGGTAGTGCGTAGGCCACACGTTGGTGTTTTCCGGAATCGCAACGATTCCGGCGTCTGGGCCTTTCTGGATAATCTTGGCCTGTCCGGCACATCCAGACAGGCCGGCAACCATGACTACAACACCTATCGCAACACGATTCATGTTTAATCCCCCTGAGTCAATGCGCTCCCGCCTTCCCCCGAAGGCGTTCCGCGGAGTGACGTCGATAGCGAGGGGCTCATGGATTGTCTAGAGAAGTTTTACAACCACAAGATGGGCAGTTTTTTCACAGCGGTGCGGGCAAATCTCGACGTGTGAATGTCCACAAAGCTATCAGGTAGCCCATAAGCCCGACTCCCAGAAGAACGCCAACACCTGGGAGGGTTGGGGCTCCGGACCACGCCTTGCCCACATTCACGAGCCAATCTCCATCGAGCATTACCTTTTGTGGTTGGTAGTAAAAGAAAAAGGTCAAAGGTCTGGTGAATTGTGCAGGTTGCCAAAGTTGACCAATTGTGTTGGCCACGAACATAACCACAACAATCAACACAGCGTAGCCAATCACCTTCCAGCGGCTTCGCCCGGCTGCAGATAACGCGATAGTCATGCCGCTGATGGCGAACATCAAGCCGAACGTATTCGTGAGCCCTCGAGGTTCGCCGAGTCCACTCACTCCAAGAGGTTCTGGTTTTTCGGGAATCTGAATCGGTAGCTTGATATCCTTGAGAGCCGAGTAATCGGGAATGAACGGACCAACAATTGCGAGCCCAAATTGCGTCCCGGCAAAGAAACTCAAGCAGATTACAGGTAGAACGATCAGATCGACCAGGAAATGAGCCACAATCAGCCGGTTCCGAGGTATCGGCTGCGAAAGGAGCAACTCCATCGTTCCCCGGTCGAGTTCTCCAGCGACCGCCCCAGCCGACCGCCCAACAGCCCATATGACGCACAAGCTGAGTACAATTGGGTGTAGCATTCCCATCGCGAGAAAGTCATTTGGTTGTTCAAAATTAAGATCGCCCCAGCCGAGTGCGGCCTGGGACACTTTTCCTGGTCCACGGAAGATCACATCCTGGAACAGACGCGAATCCCCGGCGAACGATGCAACCAAGTTGAACACTGGTGTGATTTGAACTGTAACGACCTGGGAAATCTTCACCCATAGGGTTGCAAAAACGAACAGAACAGTACACACAGCGATCAGTGCTGGTCGAACGTCACGAAATAGTTTGCGAACGAGAATGAGAGTCATGAGGTATTTCCCGTTCAAGTGGTTCAAATCGCAACAATCATCCGTGGAGCTTCCGGTAGATCGGTCCCAGGCCCATCGGTTCGATTTTAAGATCCGACAGGGGCTGCCTGGCGAGCCAGTTGAGGAGAGTCGGAAGTGGTCCACGGAATGTCAAGTTCAAGCGTCCTTTATCGATCGCGGTTGGGTCTAGTGGATCGCCTTCCGGTCCCGTGAGCGGGGCTGGGCCGGTGAGTTGAGCAGACACACTTCGCCCCTCTTTCAAATCGACCATGCTCTGGAGATGAGCGAGTTCGCCGCGATGGAGGATCGCTACCCGATCGCAGATTGCTTCCACTTCCTGAAGGACATGCGAGGAGAACAACACAGCCTGCCCTCGCCCCCGAGCCAAATTCAATTGTTCGAGCAATTCATCCCGCATGGTCGGGTCCAATGTGTTGGTTGGTTCATCGAGGATGATGAGCGGTACACGGGGCACAAGGACTGTCAGGAGAGCAACTTTCCGTTTCATTCCACTCGACATGGTAGTAAGCGGTTGATCGATATTGATCTCCAGTTTCTTGGCGAGGGCATCAACTTCGGTGCCTGGAGAATCGCCGCGGAGCTGGCTGAGGAAGGTAACGAGTCTGCGGCCAGTCATCGTATCGTAAAGGCGCAATTCACCGGGTAGATATGCCACTCGTTTTCGAGCCTCGACTCCGTTTTTCCAACAATCGAAGCCAGCGATGCTGGCCTGTCCTGCTGTCGGTTGCAGGAACCCCAAGAGTAATCGCAAGGCGGTGGATTTGCCCGATCCATTCGGTCCCAGAAGGCCAACAATCTCGCCCGGGGCAACTGTCAGGTTCAGCCCCGCGAGGGCACGGAAGGAACCATAATCCTTGGTGAGATTTCGGGTAACGAGCAGCGGATTGGGCATGGCAGGGATTCACTTCCGAGAGTACCAAAGCCGCAGAGTGAAGCCACAAGAGAGAATAAGGACGACCAAGCAGAATGTCTTCTCCATCGTCCGAGAACTGAGCTGGATACAATGGATAGACGCCCACACGAGGTTATCGAATGGATACCTTCATCCTCTCCGCAGTCCGTACACCGATTGGCAAGTTCCTGGGTGGACTGGTCGATCTCCCGACGCCGCGCCTGGGTGCCATCGCCATTGCCGAAGCCGTGAAGCGGGCGGGTATCCAACACAATCAGGTTGAAGATGTGATTATGGGGAACGTGATTCAGGCAGGGATTGGCCAGGCACCAGCCCGCCAGGCAGCGATTTTCGCGGGAATCCCGGACACTGTCCCAGCGCATACCACAAATATGGTGTGTGGCTCGGGGCTCAAGGCTGTAATGCTGGCTACTCAAAGCATTCGAGCTGGGGATGCGAACCTTATTGTTGCTGGTGGAATGGAGAGCATGAGCCGTGCCCCGTTTCTTCTGCAAGGGGTCCGGCAAGGCTATAAATATGGCGACCAGAAGACCGTTGATGCACTCATTCACGACGGGCTCTGGTGTGCGTTTGAAAACTGGGCGATGGGCGAAGCTGCCGAACACATCGCAACCAAATGCAGCGTGTCTCGTGCCGATCAGGACCGCTTTTCCGCCCAGAGTCATCAACGAGCAGCCGCGGCGTGGGCGAGCGGGGCTTTTGCCAACGAAGTTGTGCCGGTAACCCCTCCAGCGAGTGGGGGTCGGAAGTCT
>DASZJS010000088.1:0-4168 GCA_035947935.1 Gemmata sp.
GATCAGAGTAGTGACTTCCTTACCGAAATCGCTTACCTTGTCGGCCGTGGCCTCGTAGGCATCGCCTGCCCAGTGTTCGACCTTATCGCCAGCCTGTTTTACGGCGGTACCGGCGTCTCCGGCCCATTCCTGGACCTTATCCCGCGCTTGCCCGGTAAGATCGCCTGCACGATCCATCAGGTGCTGGGCTCCATCCTTCGCCCGATCAACAATGCCTTGCCCCTCTTGCTTGGCACCGTTGGCAGCATCCCCAAACCGATCCGTCGCATTTTTTGCTTTATCGGCAACATTATCGATGCCACCCTTGATGCGGTCTTTCATATCGGCCATGTTAGTACCCTCTATAATTAGCATATCTCGAGGTTGTCTTTCGCCACAGCTATTTATTCAGCACCTGCCGTGCCAACCCACCTTCCCTCTTGTCTTCACCAGATTCGATGCCCATTTACTTGAGAACTGGGACGAAGTCGGTAACCCGTTCCTCCTTTTGCCCGCTGTCCCCTGTTTTCAGCTTCTGCTCATCGGCACCGTGTTTCTCAGTTTCCGCGACCATCACGGAATACAAATCGGTCAGTCGCTTTCGCGTGTCGGAGAAGGATCGATCCACGGCATCGATCTGCTTTAACCCGCTGGGAGCTTCTTCCGCCAGTAGTTCCTCGGTGCCCCATCGGCCCACGATGACTCGAACTCCCGCGAACTTGGCTCGTACCCGACTCACCATATACCGACAGTGGGACATACCGCCGGGCGGGAGGGCAATCAGAACCACCACCGCAGGCCGGAATTCCTCCACAGTCGCAACGAGTTCAGAAGCCAGCATTGCATCTCCCGCCACCCGGACTTCCCATTTCATCGGCTCAAGAGTCCCAGCCAGAATCTCTGCGGCGACATGCTCGGCCTCATCCCGTGCGGGACAGACCAGCACACGCACACGTTCATCGAGTTGCTCTCCAGAGAGAGGTTCCCGTAACTCGCCAATTTCCGCCGCCACCTCCCGGGCTGCGTGGATTGCGTAACGGAACGCTGTCTGGTCCAGTTCCCCCTCATCGTGATCGCGACGAACCAGACACAGCGCGGGGATGACCACCGTTTCCAGAGCAGCTTCTGGCCCACTCGCTTTCGCCACGGTCAGGGCCACCTCCGATGCCTCATCCTGGTCTCGTGCCGCCAATCGCTGATAGAACGCAATTCGCGGCTCCAGGGCAGGCTCATCCCCGAGTACCACTGCCAGGAACTCGGCCCCACGGACATACTTACCTATCACAAGCAAACAAGCGGTGAGTGGACAGGAGAGGATCAACCCAATTGGACCCCAAAGAAACGCCCAGAATGCAGCGGCAACCAGTTGGGCAACTTCGGACAAACCCATACTCGATCCATACAACCAGGGCTCGACAACGTTGGCCCATATCAATTCCAGACCGAAATAGAGAAAAAAGACCGTGAGCGGCTGACCCCATCCCCCTCCCCAGCCTGAAGCAGTCGCAAACGAAAAGAGAACCGGCGGAATCAGGCCGATCCACGTTCCGATGTACGGGATGTATCGCATCACTGCTGCGATAAAGCCCCATAACAGAACGTATTTGACGCCGAACAGCAGTAACGCAAGTGAGATCGTCAGCCCGAACGTGAAGTTAATCATCAACTGCATCAGCAGATATCGGCTGATTCGCTGTGATGCCTCATCCACTGCCTTGGTTGTGGTGGTCACCTTCCCATTCCCGAGCAACCGGATCATCCGGTTGCGAAGATCCTCTCGTCGAATCAACATGTAAATGGTGAGGACGAAAGTAAACGCAGCTTGTCCGAGAATCTCGAACGATGGACTGATGAACGGTTGGAGCTGGGCGGTCAGTGGCGGGCTGGCTGACTCCACGATAACCGTCTGATGAGACGGCTGTTTTGGAACGAGAACTTCCGTGACATCGTTGATTAACTGCCCGAATCGGCTATTCCCGCTCCCAACCAGCCATTCCTTTGCCGCAGCGACATTTTCCTTGATCGCTTCCTCACGATCCGGCAATGTATCTGCAATCACGACCACCTGACGCGCAACCGCACCTCCGACCGCAACCGACCCGAGAAGTACAAGACTCACGACAAGAAGAACCGAAAGTGTGCGACCCAATCCGCGATGTTGGAGCCACGCCACCAGTGGACCGAGGATGAATGCCATAAATATCGCTAGAGTAATTGGGATCAGGATCGATCGCGCCCAATAGAGAATTGCAACCGCGGCTATAGTCAGGACGGTCACTGCCAGGGTGATAAGCGAACGTTGCCAGTCGGATGGCATCTTGTCTTCCTCCTCAGGTAAGCAACTTTGGAGTAAGACGCATTGGCTATGCCAGAACTCCGCGCAAAGTATTGCACTTGGACGAGAAGTGGGGTGCGCGGGGCTTCGCTGCGCGAAGCCCCTCATCCTGCTGCAAGTGGAAGACTGACTGTGAACTCGGTTCCTTTGCCGGGACCATCGCTCTGAGCAGATACTGTACCGCCGTGCATTTCAACCAATCGACGAACGAGCGCCAGTCCGACTCCTAGCCCACCTTCCGATCGGTTCAGGGTTCGGTCCACCTGCGTGAATAACTCGAACACCCGGGGCAAGACATCGCGTGGGATACCGACACCCGTATCCCGAACCCGAACCACCACCCGTCCGTCAGCAGCTCTTGCCGATAGCGATACCCGGCCACCCGGTTCCGTGTACTTCGCGGCGTTATTCAGCAGATTCGAGAACACCTGGGCGAGCCGAACGCGATCCGCATTCAGGCGAACGAGCTCGGTCGGCAGATCCGCCGTGAACTTCAAACGAGCCTTTTCCAGTTGTGTGCGGCTAATGTCCAGGGCTGCGCTGAATACATCTTGCAGAGTCAGCAATTCCGGTGTCAGCCGAAGTTTTCCGGTCGTGATCCGGGACACATCCAGCAAATCATCCACCAACCGCACCATCTGCCCAACCTGCCGTTCCAGACGCTCGCGCTGGCGGTCGACCGTGTCGATGTTGTTCCCAGACAGCCGCATGATTTCAAGGGCGTTGAGAATAGGGGCGAGTGGATTGCGCAGTTCGTGTCCCAAGGTGGACAGGAATTCGTCCTTTCTTCGGTTGGCCTCACGAAGCGCATCGTTCGCTTTCGCCAACGCTTCCGTCCGTTCCTTGACCTTTCGTTCCAACTCGATCGCCGTGGAACGCTGGGCGATTGCATAGCGGATGGCTCGCTCCAACAGATGCGAGGTAAGCCCGGCCTTTTCGAGGTAGTCATCAGCTCCGGCATCAAGGGCATCGAGATCCGTCCGGTTCTGACCTTGACCGGTGAGCAGGATTACGGGTCTGGAACAGCCGTGGGAATGGGCTTCGCGAAGTAGTTCGATTCCGGTGCGGGGTCCGAGCCTATAGTCGAGCAGATACACGCGATGACTGCCGCTGCAGATCGCGGCGAGGCCCGCATCGTAGCTGGCTACCCAGTCGAGAGTGAATCGATCGCCTGGGATTTCCGCGAGTAACTCGCGGGTGAGGATGTAATCGTCCTGGTCGTCATCGATCAAAAGAACGGATACCGTTTGCGCAGGCCACTCCCGCCCGCCGTTCGATGTCGTCTTGGGGAGCTTGGAGGAGGTATCGGTGCTTGATGAGGCACTGACATCAGGAGATAGTGGTTCCGTTCCCATCAGGTGGCAACTCCACGATCTCGAGCCAGTATTTGCCGAGGGTTCGGACGACCTCCACAAGTCGCTCGAAGGTAACCGGCTTGGTGATGTAGGAAGTAGCGGACAGATTGTAGCTGCGAATGACATCCTCCTCGGCTTTGGATGTCGTCATGATGACCACGCGGATGCCGCGGAACCGAGGATCTCTCTTGAGTTCCTCTAGTGCTTCCCGACCGTCCTTGCGAGGCATGTTCAGATCGAGCAGGAGAATCGCCGGCCACGGAGCCGAGGCTGGATCGGTATATTTTCCGCGGCGATTAAGATAATCCAGCAATTCCTCCCCATCCTCCACGAACCGGAGGTCGTTCATCAGATGACTCTCCTCGAACGCCTCTTGGGTAAGGCGTCGATCATCCGGGTCATCGTCGGCCATCAGAATGGTGATCGGCCTCTTGATCGGATCGGACATCGGGAACCACTTCCTCTGTGGATTGTTGAATGGGAAGGGTCACCACAAAGG
>DASZJS010000089.1:0-4640 GCA_035947935.1 Gemmata sp.
ACGTCCGGGGACGGACACGCTGTAAACAAACCCTCCACTGGCAGTCGCGGATGCCATCACCGGTCCACCCATCGGGAGTCGGAACACCTCCTGCCCATCGAAGGAGACCCCATAGAGATTCCCGTCCCGAGAACCAAACACCACACAATCCCCAACAACTGCCGGTCGGCCGAAGACCGCATCCCCAACGGGGAAAGTCCACCGTTCTGCTCCGGACTTGGCATCGAAACACGTCAGCGCACCCGCAGGCAATTCGGGCGGCTCGGCAGGCGTTGTCAATCGTCCGTTGCCAAGTCCCACGAACACCCGATCCCGGTCAACGATCGGCGAACCCCAGGCGGGTAGTTTCACAGGCGTCCGCCAGATTGGGTTTCCCGTTTTACTCTCCAGGCAGATCACCTGGAGATTATTGAACCGACGACTCGGACCACTCCCAACGAACACCCGCCCGTTCTCGATCCAGGGGGTCGAATCGATGTGCAGGTCGGCAACGAAGTTCCACTTCTGCTTCCCGGTATTCGCATCGACAGCGTAGAGCCCATCATTGCCGGCAGGAAAGACGATCGTGTTGTCCGCAACAGCCGCCCCTCCTTCAATGTGATCACTCGTTGGAAACGTCCACTTTGAATCGCCCGTGCGCGGATCGAGGCACTGGAGCCGACAGGCAAAGTTGCTGTGCAAACCCTCGCCGACAAAGAGCCGATCGCCAACGAGCAGTGGCGTCGATGCGGTGGGGAGCATCTCGCCGCCACGGTCGAATACCCACTTGGATTTGCCCGTGATCGGGTCGATGGCATACACAGCACCTCGGCGGTGAAATCCGCTCGTATGGCCGGTAGCAAGGAAAACAGCCGTGTCCGAGATGAGTGGTGAAGCAACGACAAACCCTGGATGGGGTGCCTCGAATACCCAGACGAGCCGCGGACCCTGGTGGACAGACTGCACCGTCGCGGGTTGCTTCCCCAGTCGAAACGCAACCGCGAGTCCTGTAATCAGGATCGCAGCCACGGTGACGATGAGGAACAACTTATAACGCATCTTCCTATCTCAAGGGGCAAAGGGTGAGGGGCAAGGGGCAAGCAAGAGTTTGTCCACTCATGACTTTCCTCTTGTCCCTTCTCCCTCGCCTTGCCTATTTCGCCAGGCAGGATTAACGCAGCAAGGCATTTCTTTCCACAGAATCAGCGTAATGGGCGATACCGGCAAATTCGCTCCATTTTACGGTTGAGACGACCGATATTGAAATGGAACACAAAGCGGACTGCATTCCGTCGTATGGTTCCAAGTTGTGAGTTGCGACCTGTTGACTCGGCCGGTTTCGAGATTCGGTGTCTTCAACTTGGAACTTGGAATGGAACATCACACTTCCGGGATGAGAATAACATTCTCATTCCGGATGGGGTATCAACGGTTTCCGTGGCCCTCGGATACTCAGGTGGAAGATGCGCAAGAAAGCATTTTGTCTAATCGTCCTCCTGTTCAGCAGCGTCTGGGCACACGCCCAGCAATCGCAGCCGGGGTTTGCGGCCCTGACGCCCGATCCGGGTTCTGCCCGCACCGGCACTGCAGTTGTCGCGGCGAGCCCACCTGAGCCGGCTGCGCTCGGCGCACCAGGAGGCCAGATCGGTGGTCCGCCCGCTCCCGGTATGGCTCTTCCGCCGATGCCTGGCGGATACATGCCTGGGATGGCTGGTCCGGGAATGAACTATCCACCCGCGTTCGGTGGACCAGGGATGAGTGGACCAGGGATGGGTGGTTATCCACCTGGGTTCGCTGGCCCCGAGATGGGTGGGCCAATCGGTGGTATGCCTGGGCTGTCGGGACCGCCTGCTTCATACCCGGGAGACGCAGACCTGCCAATCGTTGGCGCACAGGCCACATTCGGGTCGGAAACCTTCTGGTTCTCAATGAGCTATGCAGCGGGCTGGCTTACGAAGCCGCGATTGGGTGCGCCGCTCATCACGGAGGGTTCACCGGCGGATGCTCACCCCGGAGCGATCGGACAACCGGGAACCGTGGTTGCCTTCGGCGACTCCAACTACAAATTCGGGACGTACCAGGGGTTTCAAACTCAACTCGGCGTGAATCTGAACGATCAGCTTTACCTGGAAGTGAATGCTCTGGTCTTCCCCTCTGAGCACGTTAATTGGACAACCGCCTCGGGTATCACGGGGAGCCCCTTGGTCGCTCGTCCCGTGTTCAACACGACCGCCGATCGGGAGGGTTCTTACCTGACCTCCTACCCGGGTGTTCTGGCGGGGTCTTCATCCGTGGATTCTCGCTCGGAACTGTGGGGAATCGAAGCGGTTGCCCGCTACAAATTTGCCCTCACACCCTATCTGACAGGAGATGTGCTGTTCGGTTATCGCCAAATGGAATTGACCGAGAACCTGACGATCCGCGATAACCTTGTCCCCCTGCAACCCTCCATCACCTTCCTGGGGAATCAGGTTACGCCAGCACCGGGAACTTACCTGAACGACTACGACCGATTTGCTACCAACAATACTTTCAACGGTGTTGACTTTGGCGGCCGGCTCCGCTGGCAGTCGGGATACGATTGGTTTGCGATGACCACGTACTGGAAAGAAGCACTCGGTGCAACAACTGAGACCGTGAACATCAGCGGTGCGACAACGCTCACGACGGTAGGAGGCTCAGTAACCGCTCCCGGTGGGATATTGGCGCAACAATCCAATGGTGGAAACTTTACCCGCTCGGTCTTCGGGTCCATCACCGAGGGTGGGGTGGGATTCATCATCATCCCGTACAAGTACGTCCGACTTGAAGTGGGATACTCGGCCACGTACTGGAACAGCGTTGTTCGACCGGGGAGCCAAATCAACCACGCTGTCACGCCCTCGCAGGTTTCCACCGACATCACCTTCGCCGGCTCAGCTCCTGGCAACCAGCCGGGCTTTAGCTTCAGAAGCCAAGGGATAACAATCCAAACCCTCAACGTGGGATTGTCGTTCTACTACTGAGTGTGAGACTCGGTCGCTCGCGGATACTATCCCGCCAAGGCTCAGCGGGGATGAACTGCCGGCTCGTCTCAAACAACGCGATCCACACGATCGGAGTTGTTCGAGACGAGCCGGTAGCGTCATTGTTGGAATCTGTACTTGGCGCGGTTAATTCATCAACAGCCCGAAGTTCCTCAAAGTAGCAGGCACACGGAGTGTGCCTGCTACTTTCATTGCCGTGGATTCACTGCTCAGGTTTTGGGTTCTGCGGATCAACCTTCTTCGCTTCCTTCTTGGTGAAGATGATGACGTGCTGCAACGGCAAAGTGCCAATGGTTTTGGTGTGTTCCATTTCCGGGAACTGTTCCATTTCCTTGATGACCTGCCGCTCGCTCATTTTGTGAACGAGCAGGATCCGCACCTTTTCATCCTCCTTCCGGAACTCAACGAACACCAGCCGCCCACCCGGCTTCAACGCATCCACCATCTTCTCCGTCATTTCAAACGGATGATCGAACTCGTGGTACACATCCACCATCAAGATCAAATCCACTCCGTTGACCGGTAATTTCGGATCGGTTTCCGTTCCCTTTAGCGGCTCGATATTGGTTACCTTCAACTTCTCCGCCTTGGCAACGATCAGATCGAGCATCTCCTGTTGGATGTCGGAAGCGATGATTTTCCCCTTTTTCCCCACGAGCGGAGCCATGAGGAAAGAGTGATACCCGCTCCCGGCACCAATATCGGCCACCACCATATCTGCTTTGAGGTCAAGAGCCTTGATCAGCTTCGCGGGTTCCTCTTCTTTCGCCCGCTCCGGTCGCTCCAACCACACCGATCCTTGATAGCCCATCACCTGGGCAATCTCGCGACCCATGTAGAACTTCCCGATCCCGTTGGGATCGTGGTCTGCCTTGGTCTCGTACTTGGGAGGAGTGCGTTTCTTGGGTTCCACCTTGGGGGCAGGCGGATCGTCGGCCGCGCACACAAATCCCATTGCTCCGAGCATCGCACACAGCAATAACCGGCTCATTGCGTTCTCCCACACGAGTGCTGATCCACTTTGCCATCGTAGCCGCTCGAAACACAATGCGATATTCAAAGTGCAAAAGTTCCTCGCTCCCGCTCCCAAGTTCAAATCGTAATGCTTGCGTTTCCGCGGTCTGAACAACGCTATTTGTGCTTTTTTACGGCCGTTCTCTTCTTGTTTTGCGAAGCTGAGAGAACACGGCAGTTCGCCAGAGATGTGTTCGACCTTCAATCAAATGAGATCGGTGTGAAGATGTTAGAAATGTGATCGTGCCTCATCTATCTGCATACTTCGCGGAGGTTGACCGATGCGGTATTCATCAATCGTCGTCGCACTCATTGTAACCCCCTGTCTGGTGTTCGCGGACAACTGGCCAGCGTGGCGCGGTCCGAATGGGAATGGCTACTGCAAGGAAACGGGACTACCTACCAAGTGGTCCCCGACCGAAAACGTCCTCTGGAAGATTCCGCTTCCCGATGAGGGAAACTCGACTCCGGTGATCTGGAAGAATCGAATCTTCCTGACACAAGCAACCGAGAAAGGGAAGAAACGCTCGACGATCTGCTTGAGCACCAAGGATGGGTCGAAACTCTGGGAACAAACCGTGGAGTATTCGGGGAAGGAGCCAACCCATATCACCAATCCAT
>DASZJS010000090.1:0-3682 GCA_035947935.1 Gemmata sp.
CTTTTTCCTTTTCCATCAAGGGCAGCCAGAATTCGACGTGAAGCTGGAAGTCCGGGCCGAACTTCTCCTTGGTCAGGATGTTGCCCTTGCCAGGAACGCACTCGACCTCGCTGCCCTTGGCCAGCCATGGAGCCTCCTTGCCGTTGCCGGATTGCCAGCCAGCCAGATCCTTGCCATCGAGCAGAACCTTGGCCCCCTTGGGTGGTGGGGTCGATGTTGTTTTGCTGTCTTCAGCATTCATGCCGGTGCCAACCAGCAGGCCGATCAGCAGGCTACCACAGAATCGAACAGTCGCGCGGGGCATCAGCAGTCTCCCGGAGAGGAATGGGGTAAGCATCTTTTTAGGCGGGATTCGGTCGATGATCTCGATGCACTGCGAGCAGTAGTACGGCTCTTGAGCGATTGGGTCCGCACGATTTGCGGGTCCGCGGGTCGTACTTCTCAAAGTTCTATTGAGCGATCACTTCACTTGTATCTCCAACCGGCAAGGTTTGCACGCACAAAACCCTCAATGCTTTTTCTACTCTACTGAATACCTTGTGCGTCTGTCGCCTCCAAGAGAAGTGTCGCTTCATAGAATTTGAACTCAACACCCCACAGCGTGACAGCTCTCGGGACTTCCCATGACCCCTCGCATTTTCTATTGGTCGCTCACGTCGGCCCTTGCAGGGTTTCTGTTCGGGTTCGATACGGTCGTCATATCGGGTGCCGAGAAAACAATTCAATCACTGTGGCAACTCGACAATCTCCTACACGGACTGGCGATGAGTTCGGCACTTTGGGGGACGGTGCTTGGCTCTCTCTTCGGCGGATTGCCGACCGACAACTTCGGCCGCCGGAAAACGCTCCTCGGAATCGGCGTACTCTACTTCATCTCGGCAGTGTGGTGCGGCCTCGCGACCAATGTTTACACATTCATGATCGCGCGGTTCATCGGTGGAGTGGGCATTGGCGTCTCCACGGTCGCTGCGCCGTTGTACATCTCCGAGATCGCTCCACCGAAACGCCGCGGTCTGCTCACCTGTCTCTTTCAGTTCAACATCGTCTTTGGGATCCTGGTCGCGTTCCTGTCGAACTCACTCCTCGCTGATATCGGGGAGAACGCTTGGCGGTGGATGCTCGGGGTGGTGGCCTTCCCGGCCCTGTTGTACACCGCGATGTGCGTTGGCATCCCGGAAAGTCCACGCTGGCTGCTCGGCCGGAAGGACATGCGCAACGAAGGGCTCCGTGTGCTGGGTCTGATCAATCCCGATATGAAACCCGCGGAGGTCGTCGCGTTTGCCGATGAAATTCAGGCCGCATCAACAAGTGAGTCCACGGGAACGGGCTTCTGGACCTATCGACTGCGGCGTCCGATCATGCTCGCGATCCTGATCGCCTTCTTCAACCAACTCTCCGGGATCAATGCGGTTCTCTACTTTGCGCCCAGGATTTTTGAATTGACGGGGCTGGGCGGAAAATCGGCACTTCTGCAATCCGTCGGCATCGGTGTTACCAATCTCGTGTTTACCTTCCTGGGCCTGTGGCTGATCGATCGGCTCGGCCGTAGGACGCTGCTGTATATCGGCTCTTTCGGTTACATCGCATCCCTTGGCTTGTGTGCCTGGGCCTTCTTCACCCAGGAATACAAGATCGTTCCCGCGTGCATCTTTGCGTTCATTGCCGCGCATGCCATCGGCCAGGGGGCCGTCATCTGGGTGTTCATCTCCGAAATCTTTCCCAACCAATACCGGGCGACGGGACAGTCGCTCGGTAGCTTCACTCACTGGATCTTCGCCGCGTTGTTGACAACTTTCTTCCCCCAAATGGTGACGACGTTCGCACCCGGTTACGTCTTCGCGTTCTTCTGCGGCATGATGGTCCTCCAACTGCTCTGGGTGGCAACGATGGTACCGGAGACAAAGGGGGTTCCGCTCGAAGACATCGAGCGTCAGTTAGGAGTCCGGTAACATGCCTCGTGGGATTGGTGAGCTGGCAAACGGCTCCCCTTATGCAGCCGACCCGGTTTAATGAGTGCGGTAAGATTGGCTGTGAAAAGAGAAAGAATAAAGAGGAATTGGCTGCCAAAAAGTACAAAATGCACAAAAGGAAAACAACAGCACGCGGCGATGCCCCCAAAAGCAGCCGTGAATCTCATGGCCGACGAAATCGCGCAGTTGCAGTCGTTTTCAATGACTCTACTCATTTAGCGCGACCCGAACGAAAGCGTGCGACCGTCGGGTCGCGACTAATTCTCACCCACTTCCAGTAAGGTCATTCCATGAGACTCTACACACTCCCAGCGGCTGGTTCGTTCCTGTTGATATGGGCCGTATGCACGGTGACCCATGCGGATGATTCACCAAAGCCACCGGTACAGATGACAGCACAGGAAGATCACAAGAGGATGATGGAACTCCTGAACATCAAGGAACTCCGCAAGGGGGCGAACGGCAACCCGAAAGCGGAGGGCGCTGCCAATGTTGATGAATCCAAGGCCACCCCGTATCCGGACCTTCCGGACCCACTGGTACTCAAAAATGGGCAGAAGGTGACCACGGCCGAGGTGTGGACGAAACAGCGGCGAGCAGAAATCGTTGAGGATTTCGACCGGGAGGTCTACGGTCGCGTTCCCAAGGAAACTCCCAAAGTGAAGTGGGAGGTGACCTCAACGGACAAGCAGATGGTCGGCGACGTTCCGGTGATTACGAAACAGATCGTCGGTCACGTCGATAACTCCTCGTACACGCACATCATTGTGGACATCCAGTTGACGCTAACCACCCCGGAAAAGGCAACCGGCCCAGTGCCGGTGATTATGGAGTTCGGGTTCATCTTCGGCGGTAAGGGGCCGAAAGGGCCACCCGTCGGCAAGGGGCCGCCAAGCTGGCAACAGCAGGTTTTGGCCAAGGGATGGGGCTACGCCATCCTGAGCCCCAATAGCATCCAGGCCGATAACGGCGCAGGCTTGACGAAGGGGATCATCGGCCTGTGCAACAAGGGCCAGCCACGCAAGATTGATGACTGGGGAGCGCTGCGGGCCTGGGCGTGGGGTGCCAGCCGTGCCCTGGATTACTTCGAGACCGACAAGGCGGTGGATGCCAGGCAGGTTGGAATCGAGGGTCTCTCCCGCTACGGCAAGGCAGCGATTGTCACCATGGCATACGATGAGCGGTTCGCCATCGGCTTCATCGGCTCATCCGGGGCGGGAGGTGCCAAACTCCATCGCCGCAATTTCGGCGAGATGGTCGAAAACGTCGCCGGCTCCGGTGAATATCACTGGATGGCAGGCAACTACATCAAGTACGCCGGCCCGCTGACAGCGAAGGATTTACCCGTGGATGCTCATGAGTTGGTGGCGATGTGTGCCCCACGACCCGTCTTTATCAGTGCGGGATCGCAGAAGGAGGAAGGTGGATGGGTGGATGCGCGGGGCACGTTCCTGGCCGGCGTGGGAGCCGGGCCGGTGTACAAGCTGTTGGGCAAGAAAGACCTGGGCACGACCGAGTACCCACCCCAGCAGACTGCGTTGATCGACGGCGAGGTTGCATTCCGCCAGCATGAAGGTGGCCACACCACCGGCCCGAACTGGCCCACGTTCCTGAAGTTTGCTGACCGGTACATCAAGGGTCCGGCAGAACCGAAACCGCCAGCTTCCGACAAGTGAGGTGGCTACCCACACCCATGACAGCCCAGACCTTCG
>DASZJS010000091.1:0-8225 GCA_035947935.1 Gemmata sp.
ATGCTGCCTGGTTACCTCCGGACCTGGGTGCTGGACAGTTCTCGCTGACATTCACAGTACCCTCTCGCCACTGGAATGGCTTTCAAGCAGACCCCATTGTGTGGGCCGGTGAGCAATCATCACCCATCGCTACAATCACCCCTACTGGTCCGAGAGGGTGGCGCTGGTTGGGGGATGGATCGTTCTACTGGTTCACCGATGGATCGCTATTATCGCATTCGCGCCCAAAAGAGTCTGGCAATGAAGCTTTCCGGTATCGTCAAGAGTGGCGTCCTGGAAATGATCCCGACCTCAGCCCGCCTTTCCGGCTCTCCGAGTTAAATCTGGAGGACTCATTACGGACGATCCGTAACAATCCGGTGCCGCGGGTGAAGGAGTATGCCGACACTGTTCTCGAAGAGATGATCCGTGATGGGAAACTCCCTGCCGACTTTCGAGAGCCGATCCATCTCCTCCCCCGAGTGCAGTTCCACGATAAGATTGCGACTGCATTTTCATATCATCTTGCAACAACTCCCACTCTCACATACACGACAAGCCTCCATCGAGAGATGAAAAACATCGATCCCATTGAGGAGTTCCTGTTCCACACACGGGCTGGACATTGCGAACGATTTGCATCGGCACTGGCTTTGATGCTTCGCTCAGAAGGTATCCCAGCCGTAATGGTTCTTGGCTTTAAGGGATGCGAGCCGACCGAGGAACCGGGGAAGTATGTTGTGCGCGAGGCGCACGCTCATGCCTGGGTGGCTGCTCTGATTCAAGAGTTCGGGCCACCCACAGGCACCAACCAGCTTGTGAGTCGCTGGCGCAGCCTCGATCCGACTCCGAGCGGTTCAATTGCCGAAGAAAGCAACACGGGAAGCGTGTGGACGCAACCTGCGGTGTCCTGGCTGCGAAGTCACTTTCGCACGTACATCTCCGAATACACAGGCGAGGAACGACGGCGAGCCCTTGCAGAACTGATAACGCAAGCAACCCGAATCGAAATCTTCGCCATCGCTGTTGCGTTGGTCGCGGCCGCAGTGTTGTTGAGAGGATTGCTCCGCCATCGCAAGAAGCAACCGACTTCCAGGGCATCTCCACACGCAGAATGGTTCGCTCGACTCGTTTCCACCCTCAGCAGTGGTGGATTCAAGCCAACACCTGGCGAAACTCCTCTGGAATTCGCGACACGAGCGGCCATTGCTCTCCGGAAAAATACAGCAACTGTTGAGGTCGCTGAAGTTCCACTCGATTGGGTGGAAACCTACTATGAAAGTCGCTTCGGAGATAAACCGTTCCCACAAGATCGCCGCGCAACCCTCGAATCTCGCCTCGAAGCCTTGATCGCTGCACTAGCACACGGTTACTAGAACGCCGCCCGTCGTTCCGAGAAGTCAGAAGACAGAGAACAGCAACAGGAGGCAGTCGACGAAGGGACGTTACCATCTGGTGAGAAGAGAGCGAGGACAGGAGGCAAAAACCGTCCGACGTTTTCCGGTCTCCTTCTCCCATCTCCTGGCCCCTGGCTTCTTCTGAGGAGAGCCACATGAAGACAACCTTGATGCGACTCAAAGCGGATACTTCTGTTCTGGTTCTGATCGATGTTCAGGACAAGCTCTTGGCAAAGATTCCAGTTGCCGACAAACTCATCCGTAACGCATCGTTTCTTCTCGATGTTGCAGCGTTGCTACAAGTTCCCATTCGTGCAACCGAACAGTATCCCAAAGGGCTCGGAGCAACCAATGCCGAACTCTTGCGGCGACTGCCGCAACCTCCTTTATCGAAGACCGCATTCAGTTGCTGTGGGGCGGGAATATTTCTCGAAGAACTTGAGATGAGCCGCAAACCCAACATTGTGTTGATTGGAATGGAAACGCACGTCTGCATTGCCCAGACGGCCCTCGATCTTCTGACAGCGGGGCTCCATGTGTTCCTGCCTGTCGATACATTGGGTTCACGATCTTCGATCGATCACGATACCGCCCTACGGCGTCTCGAACAGGCTGGAGCAGTCCTTACTACCGCCGAGGCTGTTGCTTTCGAGTGGGTTGCGGACTCAGCGCACCCGCAGTTCAAGACCGTGAGTCGATTGGTGATCGAACGCTCCACAACCGACGGTTGAGATGATGGGAACGCCGCCCAGTTTTGCCCCATGTCTCTCCCACGTGTGTTAACCCTCCTACGAATGAGTGTCCCATGACGCAGCTTCCTGGTCAGCTAAACCCTTCCCCGCGATTACTCCTCGGTCCAGGACCAAGCGATGCACATCCGCGCGTGCTGTCCGTGATGAGCACTCCTCTCCTCGGGCACCTCGATCCGCAATTCCTGACAATCATGACCGAAACTCAGGAAATGCTCCGCCAAGTGTATCAAACGCAGAATCAGCTGACCTTCCCGGTGTCGGCCACCGGTACAGCGGGGATGGAAACCTGCCTTGTGAACCTCATTGAGACTGGCGACAAGGCCGTCATCTGCACGATGGGCTATTTCGGTAACCGTATGGTCGAGATCGCTGGCCGCGCGGGTGCCCAGGTTACTGTGAAAGAGGCAGCTTGGGGTCGGGTTTTTGAACTGGATCAGATTCGAGAGACGCTCAAGGCAGTCCGACCTAAAGTACTGGGCATCGTTCACGCGGAAACCTCAACAGGGGCGTGCCAGGACATTTCCCAAATTGGGAAATTGTGCCATGAGTTCGGCACCCTTCTGATAACGGACTGCGTCACGTCCCTGGGTTGCATCCCTGTCAAACTCGATGAATGGGAAGTGGATGCCGCCTTCAGTTGCACGCAGAAAGGATTGAGTTGTCCTCCTGGTTTATCGCCAATCAGTTTCAGTTCGCGAGCCGTGGAAACACTCAAGAACCGCAAATCAAAGGTTCAGAGTTGGTATCTCGATCTCACTTCAATTCAGAGCTATTGGGGTGGCGAGCGCGCCTATCACCATACCGCCCCAATCACGATGGTCTACGCCCTGCGAGAAGGACTCCGGCTGGTGTTGGAGGAAGGATTGGAGGCCCGGTTTGCCCGCCATATCACCAATCACAAAGCGCTCAAGGCCGGTCTGACAGCCCTTGGTCTTCAGTACATCGCAGCAGAAGGAAGCCAACTGCCGCAGTTGAACGCTGTCCGCATCCCCGATGGTGTCGATGATGTCGCGGGTCGAAAACGGCTCTTGAGCGACTTCGGGATTGAAGTCGGTGGTGGCTTGGGGGATTACAAGGGAAAGGCCTGGCGAATAGGAATCATGGGCCACAACAGCCGACCTAACTGCGTGTTCCAGGTTCTCGCAGCCCTTGAGCAGGTACTCGCTGGAGCGGGCATCAAGATTGACCGAGGCAGTGGTGTGGCAGCGGCCGAACGAAGCTATGCCGGGTGACAGGCTTGTAGCGGAACAGACCAGAGTTCCGTCGGAAGTCTGGAAACTTCCGCTACCGTGAGGGTTTGAGTCGATGACCGCTCCCTTTCTTTATGAGCCAACTTGGGAAAGGATGATCCAAGCCGTGGAAAAGGTACGCGAACGCTGTAACCGGGCAGCCAGGGCATTGGAAGTTGCAGGAATTGCATATGCCGTGATCGGTGGCAATGCGGTCGCGAACTGGGTTTCCCGAGTGGATGAAGGAGCAGTTCGCAATACGCGCGATGTGGACATTCTTATCCGCCGAGTGGATCTAGGGTCTGCTAAGTCAGCGATGGATGCTGCCGGTTTCGATTATGATCGAGTTGCAGGCGTGGATTTGTTCGTCGAGCGGCCCGATGGGAAGCCAAGCGACGGGATCCATGTGCTGTTCGCTGGCGAAAAAGTGAAGGAAGCCGACCCCATTCCCGCTCCCGAGATGACGGAGACTGAAGAGGGTGTTGCGTTTCGGGTCTTGTCCCTCGAAGCACTCATTCGCATGAAGTTGGTTGCCTTCCGGCTCAAGGACCAAGTCCATCTCCAAGACATGGCCCGAATCGGGTTGATCGACCACACTTGGCCCGAGCGGTTTATTCCGGTTCTTGCTGAGCGACTCCGGCAAATCCTCGCCAATCCGGAGAGTTGACCGGCGAATAACCTTTCGGATCGCCCCAACCGGTGGCTTCCAACGACAGGCGTGCTAGAATCCCATCAATCCTTTCACACGCGGAGTCCGCCCTCATGTTCGATCGCATCTCCAATGGCTTCTCTCTGGCCCGTAGTTCCTGGGATGTCCTCATCAAGGACAAGCATCTCATCCTGTTCCCGATTATCAGCGGAGTACTTTTCCTCATCGTCGTCGTGAGCTTTGCCATTCCTCTGGGTACACTAGTGGATTGGAATCAAGTCCATCAACACATGCAGAATAACAATAACAAACCACCCGTCTGGGTTTATCCAGTCACATTCGTTTTCTACTTCTGTTGCTATTTTGTAATCATTTTCTGCAACTCGGCTCTCGTCAGTTGCGCACTGCTCCGGTTCAATGGACAGGAACCCTCTCTTGGTGATGGTTTTCGTGCCGCATTTGCCCGCCTTCCTCAGATCTTCGCCTGGGCTCTTGTATCCGCGAGCGTGGGTCTCCTTCTGAAAGCAATCGAGAACGCCCACGAGAAGGTGGGGTATTACATCTCCATGATCCTGGGAACGGCATGGTCGGTAATGACGTTCTTCGTGGTCCCTGTCCTAGTTGTTGAGAAGGTGGGGCCAATCGCGGCTGTCAGTCGATCGATGTCTCTGTTATCGAAGACGTGGGGCGAAGCTCTTGTCGGCAAACTCGGTCTCGGATTATTCCTGTTCCTGCTCGCAATTCCTGTGTTTCTGCTGTTCGTGGGAGGAATTGCAGCTTTGGTCGCCGGAATGGTTCCTGTCGGAGTTGCTCTGCTAATTGCAGGTGGGATCGCGATGCTGTTGCACTCAGCAATCAGTGCAGCGCTCCACACAATCCTTCTCGCTGCTTTGTATCAATACGCTTCTCAGGGTAGCGTCGCCCCTGGGTTCGATCAGCATACTTTTGAGTGTGCGTTTACCCGTCAAGCAGCTTGATGGAAGTGTCGCCAGACTTCCGAACGAACTACGAATCCATCGGCAGTGCGCGTCCTGCTCCTGGGTAGCCAGGAGCATTCCAACAGTCAGTAGCGAGTCTCAAGCCCGATGATAAGCCCCTGAGTCCAGAAGTCCGATCGGATGAATGGAACTCGCGGGCGATCTGCCCCCGTGAACGCTCCACCTGAGTTGAGACTTGGGATTTGGACTGGGTTCAAAGTGCGATCGATCTGATCGCCAGGGCGAGCCAGATCACTCAGATACAAAAAGTTGTACCCGACAAAGAACCGGCTGACATCTCCCAGTTTCAACCCAACTTTGAAAATACCCTCCGGAACAACAGCAAACTCCCCTCGCGAATATCGGCCGATATTCGAAGGGAGAGCATAGACACCACCAGGGAGGGTCTGTGAACTCACTCCTCCCAAACCGGGGGTGTTAATCGTTGTTGCGCCCTCGATCTTCACTACCTCAGAAGTCATTCCGATCGCAACCTTACCTGTGAGTTCGCAGAACACAATCCCATGCGTAATGTCTGCGTGCAGGCCAAGTTGCCCGCCATTGAATTGGTTGTGGCCATCGAACCCATCGTAGATCGGGCCATAGGCCGAAGTACTGCCAATTTGCGTCCGCATATCCTCGATCGCGATACCCTCATTGACCTGGAGGTACCGATAGCCCATGAGTCCGTTCACCTTCACCGACTGCCCATCGTAGAGATTGGCAACGATGTTCCCTTCGGCCCCCTGAACGCGGGTTGTGCTGCTCACATAAACCGAACCACTTGATATTCCTGGAGCGGCGATGATGAAAGCATCTCGTTGACCTGTTGATGAGTTCACAAACGGAAGCCCAAGTGAGTCCGCAGCCGGGTTCCCCTGGGATCGGATCGTGCCCGAAAGCGTTCGACTTCCCAGGAAGAAATAAACGGCCTCAACGCCTACCGTTTCTTCAGAGTTAATTGAAGCACCGATCGTAAACCGACCACCCGCGATATCCTGATTCTCAAGCATGTGCCCACCCAGGAGCATCGATGTGCTGGAATGCCCCAGGATTGGTGGAACGCCGCTGCGCGTTCCAGTGACCAGTGGCGGCAACGGCTGGGATTTCGGCCACCAAAGCAGGAATTCAAAATCATCCCATCCGGGACCAAGTGGCCCGCGTCGAACGTATTGCTGGTCCTGAACGTCTTCAACCCGCTGTACCGGACTCGGTTTCGGAGGCTCGGGCTGTTCCTTAGGCGGAACGTCCGGAGCGAAGTCCACAGGTGTCAGCGGTCGGGAGATTTCTTTCCCACTGGGCAACGGCGATCCCTCGCCAGAAGCAACCGGTGGAAGGTTGATCGGTGCGGGGGTTCCTTGTGCCAATCCGCGACTCGGGACTGAAATAACCACAACAGCGATGGCGATTACCATCACACGCATACACTATTCCCTCCGCATCCGACGTGTTGCTGTGGTATGCCGAAATGTGAAGATCGTGTCTAGCCGAACCGTAGCGAGGGACTGTCCCGAACGAAGCTGTTAAGCAAACCGTGCGACTCAGGCTGGGAGATGCAACCGGATTGGCGTAAAACGCCTGTCGACACGCGCACCAACATCCACGATGATTGGGACATTTCATGAGCCACCCACATTCCGACGCCAACCTACCTTCTCCCAGTTTCCCAACCGCGCGCCCCAGAAGGCTGCGTTATAACCCTTTGGTCCGTGAACTGGTTCGAGAGACGGAACTCTCGCCCCGCGACCTGATTTTGCCGCTGTTCGTTCGCCCCGGAAAAGGCGTGCGACAGGAAATCAGTTCCATGCCGGGCAATTTCCAGTTGAGTGTGGACACGCTGATTGATGAGATCGGGGCTGCACGCGAATTGGCTATCAAGGGATTCATCCTGTTCGGCATACCGGAATACAAGGACGCAACAGGTTCCAGTGCCCTCAAGGACGATGGAATCATTCAACAGTCACTGCGAGCTGTGCGAAAGGCTTTCGGGGCGGATGTCTTGCTGCTCACCGATGAGTGTTTCTGCGAGTACACCGATCACGGACACTGTGGCATCCTGCACACCCACGGCGGAAAGTTGGATGTCGATAACGATGCCACACTGTCGATCCTTGCGGAACAGTGTGTGAGCCACGCAAAGGCTGGAGCGGACGTGATTGCCCCCAGTGGAATGATGGATGGCATGGTCGGTGCAATCCGTCGGGGTCTGGATGCGTCTGGGTTCGAGCATCTGCCGATCTTGAGTTATGCCGCGAAGTATGCCTCTGGTTTCTATGGCCCCTTCCGTGAAGCCGCGGAATCGCCGCCACAGTTCGGGGATCGGAACACCTATCAGATGGACCCAGCCAACAGCGATGAAGCGATGAAGGAAGTTGCCCTCGATTTGGCCGAGGGAGCGGACATGATTATGGTGAAGCCGGCGTTATCCTACCTGGACATCATCCGACGAGTTAAGGAACGATATCGGGTGCCCGTGGCAGCGTACAACGTCAGCGGCGAATTCGCGATGGTCAAAGCAGCGGCAGCGAAGGGATGGATCGATGAACGCCGCGTGACGATGGAGATTTTGACCAGCATTCGCAGGGCAGGTGCCGACATGATCCTCACATACCACGCACGGGACGTGGCAAAATGGGTGAAGGCCGGGTGACAAGCACCCTCACAACAAAACTCGACTCCCACCGGACCAAATCCTGGAAGTTACAACATACCGCTGGGCGAAGATGGCGTGATGCAGAAAAACCGCAGCAGATCATACGGAACCACGACTGCATTCCTCTCATTCCCAAGTCAACTCGATTCTGCCCCCGACAGCGAGTTTCTACTTTTCCTTGGATCGCGCCGGGGTTTAGTGTACACTTATTTACTATAGGGGGACAAAACGCGGAATCTTCTCTTCTTTTCACCTCAACTCAATTCAACTCAACGGATCCGCCATTTGGGGCGCTAATTCAAATCGCGCCGATGAATGAATGGAAGGATGAGTGTCTGGATTAACATCTGGCGAACTCAAGGCCGCGACAGTGGCCGAAGTAAAAGTCCTGAATCTGCCAATTGAAACTCCCCGATTCACAGCGGGGCCGAACGCTGTTTATCAAGTCAAAGTCTGCGGAAGTTTTCAAACCATTTTCTTAATTTGGAGTTTCAACATGCTTGCTTCAGTATCTACCTTCCTCCGTGGGGGCGGAGTTGGGGATTCTTCGTAGACGCAGTTGCAAGAAAATCTCTTTTGCTCTTTCGTC
>DASZJS010000092.1:0-5072 GCA_035947935.1 Gemmata sp.
CTCCCTCATCTTCAATGGGGAGATTTGGAATCAGACTACTCTCCGCTCTCGCCTGGTCGCCCAAGGGCACGAGTTCCTCGGGACCAGCGACACCGAGGTCGTCCTTCACTGGCTTTCGGAGTACGGCCCGGATGGACTCTCAGAGCTTGAGGGAATGTACGCTCTCGCCTGGGTCGATCACCGAACCGGGCAGTTATTCCTCGCCCGAGACCCGTTCGGTATCAAACCCCTCTACTTCGCTGCAACTGCTGACGGGTTGGTGTTCGGCAGCGCGGTGCGTGCAATACTGGACTCAGGACTGATACCCCGCCGAGTCGATCGGACGGGGTTGGCCACATTGCTCGCATTCGGGGCGGTGCAAGCTCCGTACACGATCGTGGAGGGAGTCCAGGAATTCCCTATGGGACACTGGGGTTGTTACGATCCCACAACCGGATTGCAGACAACCCAGTTCTTCGAGTTCCCATCCGTTCGCTCGGCGACCCCGGCTGAAGCTTATGAGAACATCCGAGTGCTCCTGCACCGGGCAGTTGCCTCTCACCTGATGAGCGACGTGCCTGTAGCGGTTCTCCTGTCCTCCGGACTGGATAGCCGGTTGATCGCTGCGATCGCCGCTCGGCACGCGACGAGTCTCCAGAGCTTCACACTGGGCTTCGAGGAGCAGCGGGAAACAAGTGAGGTTCCCCTCGCCAGCGAGTTTGCCCACGCACACGGGTTAATACATTCCGAGGTCTGGTTGAGCGAGGCGGATTGTCTCGCAGCGACCGAGGGGTGGCTCCGCGATCTCGATCAGCCCTCCGTGGATGGGCTGAACGTCTACATCATATGCCGAGCAGTCCGACGAGCCGGGATCAAAGTCGCACTTTCGGGACTCGGCGGTGATGAGTTGTTCGGTGGTTATCCGAGCTTCGCGGATGCACCACGCTTGCGACGACTATTGAAGGGTGTCCGCTGGCTCCCTCGGGTCGGGAAGTGCGCCATAGCGAAGGTACTGGGGGTCGGGCGGGGGGCGACCGTCCGCGAGAAGTTGAACGACATCTTGGCCGGCCCGGCCGACCTACGGCGGATCTATTTGCAGCGCCGAAGGCTGATCTCCGACCAAACTCTCCGCGACCTCGGGGTTTACCCGGAACCACTCGGCTTGGAGTCCGATTTCCAGTCCCCACTTGACCCAGAGGTGGACATCCAGGTCAGCGACGACGTGGCCGAGATCAGTCGGCTGGAGTGTGAGTTCTACCAAGCCAACATGCTACTCCGAGATGCTGACGCAAACAGTATGGCCCACGGGCTCGAACTCCGCGTTCCATTCCTCGATCAGCGGCTCGCGGAGTATGCCTTGTCGCTCCCAGGCGCGGTGAAACTGCCCGATGGGCGGCCAGACAAACATCTGCTCAGGCGGGTACTGAGCGAGGATCTGGGGGTCGATCCCGGAAAGGCACCCAAGCAAGGGTTTACTCTCCCACTTGGCCGCTGGATGCAGGGTCCACTTGCGGACCTCGCCAAGACTGCCATTAATAGGTTGAAGCAGAACGGGTTGATCGAATCCCGTGGTATCCACCACATTTGGGACGGGTTCGCCCGCGAACCCGAAACACCCGCGTGGAGCCGAGCATTTATGCTCGTAGTCCTTGGAAGCTACCTCGAACGCCACCAATTGGATTGAACGGGTCATCGTAAAGGACGGGATAGCAAACTGGCGTAGTGCCCTGCCCATCGTTGCGCAATCGCTTCCCAGTCGTACTGCTCGCGGACGAACTCCTTCCCACGATGAGCGGCTCGTGCCCGGAGGTCTGGATCCAACAACCAGCGACGGAGTTCCCCAGCAAGTGCACCGACCTCAAGAGTAACCACACCACCGACCCCAGCATCCCGAACCTCGGGCCAAATGTTTACCTGGTCGGAAATCACGACCGGAACTCCTGCCGCGAGAGCCTCAACGACGGCATTCCCGAAATTCTCCTGTCGACTTGGGAGAACGAAAAGATCGGCGTCCACGAACGCCGCCAACTTTTCCCGGCCGCGTAGCATTCCGACAAAATGAACCCGGTCACCCAAATGGAGCCGGGAGACTTCGGCCTCCAAAGTTGCCCGGTAATCATCAGTTACAGGTCCGGCAACGACGAGATGCCCCGGCGAGCCGAGCGCAGCGAAGGCCGGGAACAGAAGGTCGAGCCCTTTCTTCGGATGCAACCGGCCGAGAAACAGGCACACAGGGATTTCGTGTGAAATCCCATACCTGTCGCGGAAGCCGCCCCGTTCGGGCAACTCACGAAACTCGTCGACCCGAATGCCGTTCGGTTCGACAATTCCTTGAGAAGCGAGACCAAGGGGTTGGGTGAGATCTTGTTCGATCCCGGTAGTAAAGTGCAGAGCGGCTGCCCGATTGAGATCGCGACGGAGCCGGCACCATAGGTAGAGCGATTTCTTCCACCCTCCTTGGGATAGGCTCCAGGGATCGAGCATCCCGCAGGGCCGTATTACATACGGCTTGCCGAACGTGTTTGCTGCCCTGGCGGCCTGGTGTTGAACGTCCTCCCAGAGGGCGTGAATGTGAACAACGTCGAACCCACTAACCGCCTCGCGAACGCTTCGGGCAAGACCAGGTCGCCAGCAAAGCGGGCCGTAACACGGACCGACAAGCCTAACGTCAACGCTGGCTGCCTTGAGTTCATCGGCGAAATGAAGATCAGCACCTCGCTTCCAAGTTGCGAGTATACCAACAGAGAGGCCTGCGTTCACCTGGGCTGTGGCAAGGCCTCGGAGGGCTTCGACGGGGCCACCGGATTCTGGATCCAAGTTTGAAACTACGTGCAGGACGTTCATGCAGTCAACCGAGTCGAAAAATCCCGCTGCGTCGCCCGAACTGCAACCGCGGCATCCTGAAGTCGCATCCTGGATCGACCGACTTGCGCAGGTAGCACCAGGCGATTGGCCCGCTCCGCGATCCGTGCCGGTCTCTGTACTGGTTCCGGTTAAGAACGAGCAGGGAAATCTACCAGGCTGCCTCCAGAGGTTACAGTGGGCTTCCGAACTCATTGTGATCGACTCCCAGTCGATCGATGCAACGATCCCAATCGCCCAAGCGTTCGGGGCCGATGTCTACCAATTCTATTTGTCGTCTGAGGGGTGGCCGAAAAAAAAGAACTGGGCCTTGGACAACGTGCCCTGGGCCAACGAATGGGTACTCATCGTCGATGCCGATGAACACTTCACGCCGGAACTCGCGGCAGAGATCGCCGAGATCGTCAAGCGCCCTGGTGGACCGGACGGTTACTGGATCAATCGCCGGTTTATGTTTATGGGTCAATGGATCAGGCACTGCGGATATTATCCCTCCTGGAACCTGCGGCTGTTCCGCCATCGTGCGGGTCGTTATGAACGGATTGGCGGCCTAGGACAAACCGGCTCCGGGGACAACGAAGTACACGAACACATCGTTTTGTCTGGTGGGCAAGACGCGGGTTATCTCAGGCAAGAGTTTCTTCACTACGCATACCCGGACATTACCGTCTGGGTTGAGAAACATAATCGGTACTCGACCTGGGAAGCTCACGCGATGTTAGCTGGCGACAAGGGCGGCGTTGCCCCGTCTCTGTTCGGCGGCCCGATTGCTCGGAGACGCTGGCTCAAAGCCCGGTCGAGAAACATGCCTTTCCGACCTCTGCTGCGCTTTCTCTATGCGTATCTTTGGCAGGGAGGCTTCCGGGACGGTTACGCTGGGTATTGCTTCTGTAAACTTCTCTCGTGGTATGAGTTCCTTTCGATCATAAAAGCACGCGAGTTGCAACTGAGCGCGAAAGGAAAGTTGACGCTGTGACCCTCTTCCACAACACTCATCCCCAAAGACCATTGCGCATCACGATCCTCAGTGGCCCGTTTTTGCCGATGCCACCCGCGCCATGTGGAGCGGTTGAACGCGTGTGGGATGGGTTTGCGCATGTCTTCGCCCGTCGGGGACACCGGGTGACTGTCCTTTGCCAAGGGCACCCGGACCAGCGACCAGATGAGATCAAAGATGGGGTCAGATATATTCGGCGAACCCATTTCTCTCGTCCAAAGAGTACAGCCCTCAGTCTGATAAAAGATGGGCTGTACTCCGCGCATATGTTCGCCCACTTACCGGAAGCAGACTTCCTGGTCACAAACACATTCTGGATGCCGTTTTTGTTGAGTTGGTGGAACCCATCGGCCGGGCGGATTGCGGTCCACGTTGCGCGGATGCCAAAAAAGCAGTACTGGCTTTACCCGGCGGTTCACCGGTTTCAGGCAGTTTCCACTGTTATCCAAGAGGCGATAGTCGCCCAGGTGCCTCGCTTTCGAGACCGGGTGCGTATGTTACCCAATCCGGTACACGACAGGTTCTTTGGCCCCGCTCGTCACGAGAACAGGAAAGTGGGGGCTGGAACTGTTTTATTCACTGGCCGTATCCATCCCGAGAAAGGGTTGGATGTCCTTGTCGCAGCGTTCGGGCTCATTACCTCGAAGTTCCCCGATCTGAAACTCCGAATCGTCGGCCCCTGGCGCACCGAGCAAGGAGGAGCCGGAGCAGAATACCGGGATAATCTGCGAACCAAGGCAAAAGGACTTCCGGTTGAGTTTGAAGAACCGGTGTTCGATCTCGATCAACTTGCTGCGGTATACAGATCGGCGGACTACTACTGCTATCCATCGCTTGCGGAAATGGGAGAAGCCTCCCCGATTGCGCCACTCGAAGCCATGGCGTCGGGAATGGTACCGATCGTTTCAGATCTCAGGTGCTTTTCGGATTATATAGAGAACGGCAGAACGGGAATGGTGTTTGACCATCGTGCGACAGATCCCATCAACTCACTGAGTGCAGCGATTCAGGAATTGGTCACCAATCCCGAAGCGACCGTTCGCGTGGGGGCAGCCGCGGCCGCCCGTGCAGCCAAGCTGAGTTACGACCGGGTAGCAGACTTATACCTGGACGACTTCGATGAAATGCTGAGGAAGGGAGGGCGCAGTAGATGGACGGTCAGCAGCAGAGATGCGAAACCCTGAGTCAGG
Organism: Gemmata sp.; assembly: GCA_035947935.1. Taxonomy (GTDB): domain Bacteria; phylum Planctomycetota; class Planctomycetia; order Gemmatales; family Gemmataceae; genus Gemmata. Next base: position 5,029 of record DASZJS010000092.1, read on the forward strand.
AATCAGCCTACACCTCACCCTGGGGGTACGGTGTGCGATTTCGG
>DASZJS010000093.1:0-4502 GCA_035947935.1 Gemmata sp.
ACGACGATTCGATCCTGCTTCCGGCTTGTATTGAAGAACTGTTCATAAGCCCCGGTTACGACATTCTTCATGGGTGTTGGCACTTCCAAACCCCGCTCGGGTGGAGTGCTATCGGACAGGAAAAACAACTGGTTATTGTTCTTTTCGTCGGCCGGCACATTCAGTTCGAACGCCAGATTCCGCGCGGCTCCCTTGGTCCGATCTGGCGCACCCGGTGCCGAAGACGTGAGCGGATTCAGGAACATATATTTGCTGATGTGGATGAATAACAATCGCCTTGGGAATGGCCCACCTTTCGGTGGAGTGCCGGATGAAAATCCGCTACCGCTCAAAGCAGCGAGCAGTTCACTGGATCTCTTGACGATCTCCCCGTTATCCGACTTGATGCCCACTCGCAGAGCGTTCTCGGCCTTTGAACCCAACTCGCGCAGGGCGTTCATGGCCGCATCGCGCTCGGTTGGATCGGAGCTACCCAGACGTTCGACCAGCGTCGTTGGGTCCGTTAACTCTTTCTTGTCCTTCTCGGCCGTTTCGCGCAGGTACTTTGCCCCGAGAATCCCCGCTGTCACCAGCCCAGCAGTCATCACCAAGCAGACACCGATCCAAACAATTTTCCCCTTGCCGCTTCCTCGGCGATAGCGGCGAGGAGTGGAAGAAGCAAGTGTATCCGTATCGAACTCATTGCTCAGTGGAATGGGAAGAGGAGCATTCGCAGGGATCGGACGCGGCGCGTTCGGGTTGCCTTGAGTCGGAATCTGCGCTTGGGGCTTCGCAACCGCGCCAGGCTTGACGGGAACGTTTTGAGGTCTCGCTGCAGGCGGAACTGAGGCAGGTTGGTTCGCAGCGGGTGGCATCACCGGTGGGTTCACTGCCGCGGGTGGCACAGCGTAAGGGTAACCAGGTGGAGGAGCGTAGGCGCCGGGGGGGCCATACCCCGGGGGAAATGGATACGGGTAGCCAGGTGGCGGGTAGCCGGGCGGCATCGGGTACGGATACCCAGGCGGCATCGGGTACGGATACCCAGGCGGCCCGTAGGCACCGGGCGGCGGGTAGCCGGGGGGCATTGGATGTGGATACCCGGGCATCGCGGGTGCCGGTTGCACATTATCTCCGCCAATTCCTCCTAGTGGATCCAACCCATCTGGGAGTGGTAGTGGTTCGGGTGAAGCAATTGGTTCCGGTAGGGGAAACGGGTTATTGTCCGCATCATTCGGTGCGGGCTGAGAGAAGTCGAAGGCGTTTCCATTGGCCAGGGGAGCCGGCTGACCGTTTACATCATAATGCCCATTCGGGCGTGGAGTTGCATCAAGCGAAGCTGCCTCGGCGGTATCGTTGGTTTTCGGGGTCTGTCCGTCCCCCTTCGGTTTCGACCGAACCACGGAACCGCACTTCTTGCACTTCACCGCCTGGCCGATCCACTGGGCCGGTATCCTCAACCCCGTCCTACATTTCGGGCAAATGGCACGGACGGTCGCATCCATCTCTCATCTCCGAAAGGTCTATGCTTCTTAGAGCGATTCTAACAGATACGGTTCCTGGAAGTCTTCCGGAAACTGAATCGGTTAATCCAATCATTCCCCAGCATTTCCACCCATACCATGAAACCCGTGCCTGGCCTGAATGGACCGCTTGCCAACCGTGCTAGGCATCGGCATTCTGAGTGTGTCGAGCAAATCCACCCCCCGATCTGACGTTCGGGTTCGCCGGGGGTGGGCTCAAACGCCGCCTCAATCGACAAACTCCGCAGGGGATCGCATGCAAATCGTGTTGATCGAAGGCGATGGGATTGGCCCCGAGGTAACGGTAGCAACCTGCCGAGTTATCGCTGCGGCCGGTGTGCGGATTGACTGGGTGAAGGCTGCCGCTGGAATTCCCGCTGTCGAGAGGTATGGGGAACCACTCCCGGAAGAAACGCTGGAAATGATTCGTCGATACCGAATTGCCTTGAAAGGACCGTGTACCACTCCGGTGGGAAAAGGATATCGCTCGATCAACATTCGTCTGCGTCAGGGGCTGGACCTTTTCGCCAGCGTTCGTCCCGTCAGAACGCTGCCGGGAGTCAAAACCCCCTATGAGAAAGTGGATCTGGTGGTCGTTCGGGAAAACACCGAGGGATTGTATGCCGGCCTCGAACACCAGGTTGTGCCGGGAGTGGTCGAGAGCGTTCGGCTCATCACGCGACCCGCGGCGGAGCGGATCGTCCGGTTTGCGTTTGAACTTGCACGTCATGGCGGCAGACGGCTCGTCACCTTTTGCCACAAGGCAGACGTGATGCGGCTGTCGGATGGGCTGTTTCTGGAGTGCGCGCGTTGTGTGGCTGACGAGTACCCATTTATCCAGTTCGAGGAAAAGACCATCGACAACGTCTGCCTGGAACTGGCCCGTGATCCCTCCGATTTCGATGTATTGGTGATGGAGAATCTCTTTGGGGATGTAGTGTCGGACCTGGCCGCAGGGCTTGTCGGTGGGCTGGGGGTGGTTCCCGGCGCGAACCTGGGAACGCGGTATGCGGTGTTTGAGGCAGTTCACGGAAGCGCTCTGGACATCGCCGGGAAAGGGTTAGCAAACCCGATTGCTTTGGTGCGTAGCGCGGTATTGATGTTGGAACACGTCGGACATCGCGCGGCAGCGGAGCGGATCGAGCGGGCGGTGATGCGCACGCTGGAAAACGGCGTGGGCCTCACCCCCGACCTCGGCGGCGAAGGCACAACCGCAAGCATCACGGAACAGCTCATCAAGAATCTGGGAGCGTGAATGGAGGGTTGGTTATTCGGAAGATGTCACCGAGAGACCAGAACAGGAAAGTAGAGGATCACTCAGCCAGTCCAAATCACGAGTTTGTTTATGATTGAAGTGATTATTACTGGAGCGACGCATGTGTCTAAGGGGGCTTTGACACATGACGATTTGTGACGGACACTGATGTCTTAATCTGTGATTGGGATGGGAAACGCCTTGCTAAGTTGCCAAAACACATCATCGCAATCTTGTGAGATTACTGACACCCCTGACAATGGTGGCATCCTCAACTCAACGCGCCCGAACTGCTGACCGTCTGCCCACGCGTGCACGCGTGGCAGAACGCCCGCCCACGCCGGCATGGTTCACTTCTGGGGCAGACCCATGCCAAATTGATTGGGCCAGCCTTCAACCCCTAACCCCTCTCGCCGCGGGAAAGGGATTGGGAGCGCGGGCGGACAATGTGAGCCGTATTACCTGAGGGTTGCATCGAATTCGGAGCGGTTCCTTGCCGCTTAATCCACGGCTGACCACCATCGTGGTTCCCTTTTCCTCAAACACTCCTGAATCGAAGCGGCGGCCATAAACACTCGGAACGAAAATCGGGCCGATCAGCGGAACGCGAATGGCCCCCCCATGAACGTGTCCGCAAAGCATCAGCCCGACCTTGTTTGCCTGTCCCCAGTAAAAATTGTCCGGAGTGTGGCTCAAACACAAACGGAACAGACCGGATGGAGCGGCCGACAAGTCTGGCCCTGGCTTGAACCACGGTCCCTCGTGTCCAATCGCCACGCACACAACCCCACGGACAACGATTTCCTGCCACCCATTCCCGACAACCGTATAGCCTGCCGCAACCAGTTCCTGTCGCACCCGTTCCGGGTTGTGTAGCAGATCGTGGTTCCCAAGAATCGCCAGTTTGGCCTCGTTGGCACGCAGCCGACCAAGGATAGGCTGTATCCACTCGTGATGTGTGTCCGAGTCGATGTAATCGCCAATCAAACACACCAGATCCGGCGGCGAACCAGTCAGCAGTTCTTCAATGATGCGGTCGAAAAACGTGCGGCTCGGCGTGCCGTGAAAGTGCATGTCGCTTACCACAAGAAGAGTGAGCCCATCCCACTCCGGGGGCATATCGGCAAGCGCGAGCGTTAGCTCGGTAATATCGACATTGAACACGCCGTTCCCGGGTAGTCGCGTGAACGCAGCGAGTCTGTTGTCTCCGATCAGCTTCGCACCCAGTTCCGACCACAGATCGAGCGTGCGTGTTTGTTCCACAACTAGGCTTATGGGAGACTTTTGGATGAATCTTTTAATTGTGACGAAGGGAAAAACCACTGCACCAAACACGAAACATATCGCGCCGTAAGCGAGGACGCTTTTGCCCCAGGTACCGTTCAACAGATTATTGTCGAAGGAGTAATCGGCGAAATCCGGTTTCAGTGCAGACCAGAGAATCAGCGGGAATGCGAGCAGGATCAGCGCGGTCATATGCCGCCACCACTTGAGCAACCCTTTCGGCAACGGACGGCCGTAAAGGTTGTTCAGAATCGAGGTCCAGATGCAGGCATGACCGACCCAGCAAACAAAAGCGAGCAATGCGAGCAGAGAGAACATACCGGACATGCTACAGGCGATCCTCGTAGGCGTCCGCGCTGCTCAAACCGCATGATGAAAAGAAAGTGAGACAAGTTCTTGATCGGTCTCGGACATACGCCAATTTCGTTTTCCCCTCAGTCGACGTCCGTTTCTGACCCTTAACT
>DASZJS010000094.1:0-6388 GCA_035947935.1 Gemmata sp.
CCGAAATCGACCAACTGGCGGAAGTGCTGCCAACCGCCCTCGTCGCAGCGGTGAAATAATCTGCCGATTGCTCGTTGGGGAATAGGAGCTTATCCTGACGAGCATGAATCCGATCACCCGCATTCTGGACGATGTCCAGCAGGGGAAGCCCGGTGCCGCTGCGGAACTACTCCCGCTCGTGTACAACGAGTTGCGGCAACTCGCTGCCGCACGTCTCGCACATGAGAAACCGGGCCACACCCTTGATGCCACTGCATTGGTTCACGAGGCATATGTACGGCTCATACCGAGCAGTGAGCGGGAATCGCCCGTATGGGATGGCCGCGGGCACTTCTTCGCGGCTGCTGCTGAAGCCATGCGGAGAATCCTGGTCGAGTCCGCACGCCGGCGAAAAACTGAAAAGTACGGCGGCGGGTTGCATCGTCACGATGCGAGCGTGGTTCCCATTGCCGCGCAGCAACCAGACGAGGATCTCGTCGCTCTCGACGAAGCACTCGACAAACTCACCCTGCTCGACCCCATGAAGGCAGAACTGGTGAAACTCAGATATTTCGCTGGGCTGACCATTGAGCAAGCAGCGGCAGCCCTGAACATTTCTCAGGCAACAGCAAAACGATACTGGGCCTACAGCCGGGCGTGGCTCTTCCAGGCGATGACAGGTAAATCGGGTGGGGATTCATGATTAGTCCTTTCGTCGTTCGTCTCTCGTGAAAATCACTCTGTGTATAGTTCCGGTCTCTTCTCGAAAACGAAGATCAAATTTTATGAGCCACTTCTGCCCGATTTCTCGCATTGGGGACAGGTGATCCTCTGCTGGAGGTCTGCCGTGACGGAAGAAACGATCTTCACATTTGCTCTGGATAAGACCGATCCCGCAGAACGGGATGGCTTTTTGACTGAAGCATGTGGCGAGGATATTGAGTTGCGCAAGCGCGTTGAGACACTACTCACTGCTTATGAAAAGGCTGGCATCTTCCTCGAACGCGCCGCTGTTGCATCAGCTGATGACCCAGAGCCCGGCGAAACCCGTGCGTTCATCGAAACACCCGATGCAGAAGCACGCCTGACTCGAACGCACGATGGATCATCGACATCCGCTTCGGATGCCGTTGAGATACGTGCCTTTTTGAAGCCCTCGACGCGCCCCGATTCGCTTGGCCGCCTGGCCCATTACGAGATCCTCCAGATCATCGGGCAGGGTGGCTTCGGTACCGTCATGAAGGCATTCGATGAGCGATTGCACCGAATCGTTGCGATCAAGGTGATGGCACCGCAACTGGCGACGAGCGGCGCTGCCCGCGCTCGATTCCTCCGCGAGGCCCGGGCTGCGGCTGTTGTCATGAACGAAAATGTCGTCGGCATTCACGCAGTCAGTAGCGACGATGAACCGATTCCATATTTGGTGATGGAGTTTGTTCCCGGGCAAACTCTCCAGGATAAACTCGACAAGGTTGGCCCACTTTCCGCGACCGAGGTGTTGCGGATTGGCCTTCAGATTGCGCGAGGACTCAGTGCTGCGCACGTTCAAGGGCTGATTCACCGGGACATCAAACCCGCAAACATCCTGCTGGAAAACGGCGTTGAGCGGGTGAAAATTACCGATTTCGGTCTTGCCCGTGCTGCCGACGATGCCAGCATCTCTCATTCTGGTGTCGTGGCTGGCACGCCGATGTACATGGCCCCAGAACAGGCTCAAGGGGAACAGATCGACCATCGGGCGGACCTGTTCAGCCTGGGAAGTGTTCTCTACGCGATGTGTACCGGTCATCCACCTTTCCGTGCCAGTACTACGATGGCTGTGCTCAAACGTGTGGTGGAGGAAACGCCGCGTCCGATTCGAGAAATCAACTCCGGGATACCGCCGTGGTTGGTGGAGGTCGTGACGAAATTGCACGCGAAGGAGCCTAGGGAACGATTCTTTTCGGCGAAGGAAGTGGCCGATCTGCTGGCGAATTATCTAACCGAATTACAACTGCACGGAACCGTTGTAGTACCGGCCTCAAATCGCCCAGCATCTGATCGCTCATCCAAGGACAAGCTACTGCAAAGTTGCTCATCGGGCTGTGTCATTATTCTTACTGCTCTCTGTTTGATAATTGCCGTTATTTATTTAAGCACTGAAAAGCACCCATTCGGTCTGTTCAAACCGATCGGTCGTGTCGAACTGGAATGCAAAGGGCCAGGCTATTACGTCCGCATTCTGAATATCTCAACCAAGAAGTCTGTAGAATCCAAGATTAGTGGAGAGCCTGCGACATTTGAGCTTCCCCCCGATTGGTATACCGTCACGGTATGGAAAGGAGCTGAGGTGGTTTATGAGGAAACATTTCATTTGCCGAATAACGAGCTGAAAAAGATCATCGTACCTCTATTGGGTGATGTTCGCTTTGAAGTATTAGACCCTGAGATTAGCATCGTTGTGGACGACGAGATTTTGATGACCAAGAGAGAGAGAGACGTAAACGTGTTTTTCAAACAGCATCTTCCCGTGGGTAATCACCAGTGGAAGGCCATCAAGAACAGTAAGGTGGTCGCGAGCGACGAATTCCAACTTCACAGTGACGAAGCATTCAGCAAGCGGATTGATTCCAAAACATTAGCCAGCCACTCCTGGCTTAAACTCTTCAACGGTAAGGATCTGACTGGGTGGATGGTGTCGTCTTACCTACCCAACAACTGGCGAGTAGTGGATGGTGTGTTGGTCGGCAGAGATTTAAACACGCGACTTTTCACCGAGCGCGGCGACTATAAAAATTTCCATTTCAAGACCGAAGTTCGCATCAACGAGAAGGGTAGTTGCGGCCTCTGGTTCCGCTCACCTACTGTTGAAGACATGGTCGGCTATGCTGTTCGTCTTGACGGCCCAGAGAGCAAACCGGCGAATGCAAGTAGTTTATTGAGATACGGGGGAGCCAGTGCCAAAGGCTGGGGCGGGAACACGCGACCACCCATACCAGTAAACAAATGGTTCGTCCTCGAATTGATTGCACAGGGCTCTTCGTTGACCGTTAAAATTGATGGCGTCATCATGCAGGTGGTTAACGACTCGGGCTACGCGCGAGGGCACATTGGCCTGCAGTCATCGTATCAATCCGGCGTCACCGAGTTTCGCGGTGTCGAGGTCATGGAGTTGCCCCCGTTCCCACCTGTCACGGTCGCCGTATCCCCTTCCAGCAATCATGCGATTGAGTTTGATGGGCGTTCTTCCCACGTCGAGATCCCTTCCTTGTCCACCGATGGAACGCATCCTCTTACCGTGGAATGTTATTGCCAGCCGCGGAGGATCTCGGACAAAGGGGATTGCATTCTGGCGATGTCCGGCAAGGGAGCCCTTTTTGTCAACATCGGCGGCGATCCCTCATACCTCACTTCCGGCGTATTTCTCGGAAATGAACCTTATGGCCAACACTTTCTCCTGCCCGAAAACTTTCCCCAGAAATTCCACCTGGCTACCGTCTGGGATGGCAAGGAATATCGTTTATATGTGGACGGCCGACGTGTCGGGCAGCCATATGAAACAGGACTTCGAGCAAACATGAACCAAGGAACATTTCTGGGAGCCACTCCGGGCGGAGACGCAAAGCGCAGATTTGATGGCATTCTCGGTGAAGTCCGTATCTCCAAGGTCGCCCGCTACGATAAAGACTTTACGCCTCAGAAGCGATTCGCGACCGACAACGACACCCTCGCGCTCTATCACTTCGACGAAGGCCAGGGAGAGGCTCTCAAAGACTCCTCGGGCAACGGGCATCATGGCAAGATCGTCAGCGCAAAGTGGGTAAATGGCGGACCAGCTACACCCGAGGTCTCCCCCAAGTAACAGGCCACTGTGCCCTGGTCGCAAGCGTTTTTGCCTCTTTTACAAGGCGTCCATCGCAGTTCAGGGGGCGGGTTCGGACTGAGTTGGTGGTGGCGGTTCTGTCGGTGGGAACAAAGGGCCAACCGAAGTACGGAACCCAGGCAGGATGTCGCCAGCATCCAGTTCGTCGCTCGCGAAGTAGACCCGCACGTCCCGGACTCCGGGTAAGTATGCGTGAATCTCTTGCGCGAGCGGATACACGATCCACACCAGCCGAACGCCTCCGCGGAGATACTCACGAGCCTTGGCGATCAGTTCGTCGGCTGTATCGCCGGGACTGACCACCTCCACGGCGATATCGGGTACGACATCCCTGGCGTTTCCGGTGTAAGGAATCGGCCGAGTCCGGGGCCACCGCTCATATGACACAAAAGCCATGTCGGGTCGCCGATTCCGTGTGCGGTCTTCCGGGAGAGGAATGCGGTACAGAAGTTCCACCGAGCTTTCTCCGATATCATTTGTGGCAAGATATCGAGTAACAGCACGGTTCAGGCGGTTCGCAATGTGTCCGGCATAGTCACTCATCGGGGGCAACTCCACGATTTCGTCGTGAATGACCTCGTAGCGATCCGGCAGCCGAATTAACTCATCGGAAGTACGCGCTTCGGGTGTGTCGAGTACAGTCGCCATGAGCAGTTCTCCTGTGTCTTCAATAGTACCACTCTCGACGCACAGGGATCAATCGAGGGAGGTGGGTTCGGCCAAGAATCCCACGGAATGGTTTCCGAGGGATTCTTTCATGCGGGGAATTCACTTTTGCAAACCAACGACGGGAGGGGAATAACGCAATCGTGCGCTTCGCCCTATGCCATTCGCTTCTTCAACTCCGCGTTTACAGCATCCAGGTACTCATCCGTCGTCTGATGTGGCGCTTTGTCGCTGATGAGGATCGCGAGGTCTTTCGTCATTTTCCCGGCTTCGACCAGATCGACGCACACCTTCTCCACTGTCTCAGCGAACTTCACGACATCCGGTGTACTATCCATCTTGCCGCGATAGATGAGGCCACGGGTCCAGGCATAGATCGATGCGATTGGGTTGGTCGAAGTCGGCTTCCCTTGTTGATGCAGGCGGTAGTGTCGTGTGACGGTGCCGTGTGCGGCCTCCGCTTCGACCGTCTTGCCATCGGGACTCATGAGTACTGATGTCATCAAGCCGAGAGAGCCGTAGCCTTGCGCGACGGTGTCGGATTGCACATCGCCATCGTAGTTCTTGCACGCCCACAAGTAGCCGCCATTCCATTTCAGGTTTGCTGCAACCATATCGTCGATCAGACGGTGTTCGTAAGTAAGCTTTTTGGCATCAAACTTCGATTGGAATTCCGTATCGAAGATCTCCTGGAAAAGATTCTTGAACCTGCCATCGTAGACTTTGAGGATCGTATTCTTCGTTGAGAGATAGACCGAGTAGTCGCGGCCAAGACCATAATTGAAGCAGGCGCGAGCGAATCCCCGGATCGAATCATCCAGGTTGTACATCGCGAGCGTAACACCGCCGGATGGAGCCTTGAACACTTCCTTTTCAATCACTGGCCCGCCATCGGCTGGCGTGTAGGTGAGCTTCACGGTGCCGGCACCTGGGAACAGGATTTCCGTTGCTTTGTACTGATCGCCGAAGCCGTGGCGAGCAACGACCACCGGCTTGTCCCAGTGCTTGACGAGGCGTGGCACATTGGAGCAGACGATTGGCTCACGGAAGATGGTGCCGTTGAGGATGTTCCGGATGGTGCCGTTGGGCGAGGGGTACATCCGCTTGAGGTTGAATTCCTTCACGCGGGCTTCGTCTGGCGTAATCGTGGCGCACTTCACTGCCACGCCGTATTGCTTGGTGGCATTGGCGGAATCGAGGGTTACCTTGTCGTCGGTGGCGTCGCGGTGTTCGATGCCAAGATCGAAGTATTTGAGGTCGATGTCGAGATAGGGCAGGATCAGCGTTGTGCGGATTTTCTGCCAGATGATGCGGGTCATCTCGTCGCCATCCATCTCGACGACGGGATTCTTTACTTTGATCTTCGGCATGGTAACTCCGGAAGAGGAACACTCGCTCTCGGCGAGGAGGAGTTAGCTTATTTGCAAGATGGGAACATGCACAGAAGAGTTATGCGCCGAAAGCGGGTGGTGGGGTCTCGGATGGGGTGATCGGTGCGGTGTCGATGTCTTGTAATCCGGCGTGGTCGCGATCTCCAAGACTGGTGACCATCTGGGCGTGCATCTTGGCAATTGCCTGGTCGATTTTTGCCCACATAGATGCTCTGATTTCATCGCGCGCGATCTCCCATTCTTGAATGCTCAACTCTTCATCTTGGTCTAGCTTGGCCATGATTGCATCAGCGCGGCGTTCGTACCTCCGCACGGCACGAAACAGGAACGTCGCGCAGAGCAATCCCACACATAAATTGAACGGCATTGCAGGCCACAACATAACTTCTTCCCGTCCCTCATCCCGAGAGATTTTTGTTCAACGTGGTAAGCTCTTTCCTCAGTTTCTCGACTTCAGCGGTAAGGTTTGCAATCTGTTCGTCTTTCGCTT
>DASZJS010000095.1:0-3946 GCA_035947935.1 Gemmata sp.
AGAATCTCCACATGGTGGAGATCACTGTTCGTATTCGACATACCCTTCTCGCTTGCGGCCAAGCATGTCGGCCTGCCAGTATCGGCCGTTGATGACATCCAGGCAAGTGAGCCAACCGCCTCCGTAAGCGTGCGTGTCGATGCAGACTGCCCCAGGCACCACCTTCAACTCGCCTGATTTCTGCGACGTGTGCCCACAAATCACCGTCTTCTTCGAGATGTGTCGCATTGTATCGGGGAGGAAGTCCCAGAACAGAGCCTCATCGGGCTGTTCATCCATCGCCAGATCATAAATGACCGTTGCATGAACGAAGATGAACAACTCGCTTTCGTGATAATCCACCAGTCCATTTTCGAGGAAATCCCAGTGTTCCTTGGGGACATCTTCGAGTGTCCCGGATCGGCCCTGAGACTGTCCATATGAACCGAGTGCTTGTACTCCACCAACCCCGAGCCACATCTTCTTTTCGCTTCGGCCACCCCGATAGGCTTCGACCATCATCACTTCGTGATTCCCACGCAGGCAGATGAGGTTCAACTTCTGTTTGAGTTCGATTAGTCGGTTAAGAACGCCGCGGGTGTCGGGTCCACGGTCCACGCAATCACCAAGGGTGACGACAAGGTCATCCGGGGTGGGTGCAACCCACTTCAAGAGATCATCCAGAGGCCCAAGACATCCGTGGATATCGCCAATCGCCAGCACACGCATAGAAGGCTCCGGGGACGTGATTTAGTATAACGCCGTCATGCCAATTCTTCTCTTCGACATTGACGGAACGCTGGTTCGCACAGGCGGAGCCGGCAAAGCTGCTATGGAAGCCGGGCTTCGGGCAGCATTTGGAGTACCCGAACTCCGCGACGTGGTGCCATATAGCGGCCGCACAGACCGGGCGATTGGCCGCGACTTGCTCGCGGTTCATGGAATCGAGCCATCGCTTGCAAATCAGGTTCGCCTTCAAGATGCTTATTTATCGCATCTGCCGGGATCTCTGGCCACGCTTGGCGGCATTGTCTGCCCAGGAATTGCAGAATTGCTGCGACATCTTCACCCGCGTCAGGATGTGTTGTTGGGTCTTTTGACCGGGAACGTCCGAACGGGCGCGAAGCACAAACTCGGGCATTTCGGATTGTGGGACTATTTTGCCTGCGGCGGATTCGGAGATGAACACTACGACCGGGACGATGTGGCAAGAATGGCAATCGCGGAGGTGAACGCCCATCTCGGCCGAAATGTTGCTACGAGCGATGTGTGGGTGATTGGGGATACGCCACTCGATGTGCAGTGTGCTCGGGCAATCGGTGCGAAGGTCGTTGCAGTGGCAACCGGCTGGCATCCAGTTGATGAACTGGCAAGCCACAACCCGGACTTTCTGCTTGTCGATCTGTCGAATCCCGATGACCTGCTGCGTGTCTGGGGGTGAGAGCCCGGTTGCCTTTCAGGGTGGCAATTTCTCTTATATCTGCTTGAGTTCCCGATCATCCCGAGGTGACCCATGCCGACTGATGATGAACCTGACCTCCTGGGTCCGGGCCGCGAACTCTTGGTCACAGCCCTGCGTCTCGGGAAGAAAGCGAACGATTCCGGCGATTCGCTCGGCTGTTTTGAACTCTGCGCCTGTGCAGTACGATTGGCTCGTAAAATCAAAGGGTTGAGTGAGGTTGCCGATTTTCGACTCGAACAAAGTCTCGACAGGGCCAGCGATGAAACCGAACCGGTGACTCAGGCGGAGGTGATATGCGCAGCCATTGAAGCACTTATCGAAGGAGAGGATGAGGAGAAAGCGGATACGGTTTCGATTCCAGACCACCCCCTCGCGGCGATGCAGGCTTTCATCGAGATGGCGATCTCAATCGGAGCCCCGGCATACAACACAGGGGATCACCAGGGTTGTTACGATGTGTATGCTTGCACAGCGCGAATGCTTCTCGCTGTCATCGCTGGGCAGGATGCTGCGAAAAACAAGCTCCGTGAAGCGTTGAATGCGTGTGCGAAGTTGGATGACCCTAACCAGCAGGCGTGGACGATGCGACACGCATTCGATGCCATTGGTGAGATGGGTGAGGGACCAACGCTCTCTCCGCAGGAGGTGCAATTGCATCTGTCGTTCGCCATTCGGATCGGAGTACCTGCCTACAATGCCGGAGATCACCGCGGGTGCTACGAGGTATACGCTTGTGCGGCGAGATTCCTGGTCAACGTTTCTTCCATTCCGAACAAAGTGAAAGATACACTTCGCACTGCCCTGGAACGTGCCAGTTCAATACAGAATGTGAGTCGCCAGGCGTGGGTCATACGTGAGGCGTTCGACTCGCTGTTGCCAAAATCCGATGAACCCGATGACTCTCCCGGATCGTGACTTCATCGCTTATAAGCTTCCTGATCGATCTTCTCTCGTTCGTTAAGGAGTTGCCGATGCGTGGGATGCTCTCTGCGATTGCCATACTGGCCAGTGTTGTCCTCATCATGCCCCAAGCCACAACCACTGAGCCCTTGCTCAGTGGATCGCGCGGGGTGAAGGCCCAGGAGACCAAGTTGAAGTACCCCGAGACAAAGAAGGGCAACGTTGTCGATGATTACCACGGGACAAAAGTTGCCGATCTGTACCAGTGGCTGGAAGATGATGTCCGCAAATCGAAAGACGTGGCTGAATGGGTCGAGGCCGAGAACAAGGTGACCGGGGCATTCCTCGCCACGATCCCCGAGCGGGACGCTATCAAACAGCGCATTACTGACCTGTATAACTTCGAGAAATTTACTGCGCCCATCAAGGCAGGCGTGAAGTATTTCTTCACAAAGAACAATGGACTTCAGAACCAGACCGTGCTTTACGTTCAGGATGCTCTGGATGCGGAACCACACGTATTGCTCGACCCGAACACCTGGAGCAAGGACGGAACGGTCGCGATGTCCGGGACCGCACTCACCGATGATGGAAAGTACCTGGCATACGGTAAGGCAGAGGCCGGGTCGGATTGGAACACCTGGCATGTTCTGGATGTAGCTACCGCCAAACCATTATCTGATGAGCTTCGGTGGGTGAAGTTTAGTAGTGCCTCGTGGACGAGCGATGGGAAAGGTTTTTTCTACAGCCGGTTCCCTGCACCTCTGAAGGAAGCGGAGCACCAGGCACTCAACGAAAACCAAAAGCTCTATTATCACCGGCTCGGCACACCTCAAGGGGATGATGTGCTGGTCTATGAGGCACCCGAACACCCCAAATGGTCGGTCGGTGGAAGTGTAAGTGAAGATAGCCGCTATCTGATCATCGATATCGGAGATGGAACGACAAGCCAGAAGGTCCGGGTGTTGTACAAGGATCTGGCCGAACCTTATGGAATGCCGATAGAACTCATCGGCAATCACGACAACAAGTACAACTTTCTCGGGAACGATGGACCAGTTTTCTACTTCCAGACCGATTTCAATACGCCCAGGATGCAGATCGTTGCAATCGACACGAGAACGCCCGACAAAAAGTTTTGGAAGACAATAGTTCCCGAGGCAAAGGAGACACTCGAAACCGTCCATCTCGTTGGGAACCTCTTTATTTGCAGCTATCTCCAGGATGCCAAGACGCTCGTGAAGATCCACGATCTGACGGGCTCGCTGGTTCGAGTTGTGGAACTTCCAGGGATTGGAACGGCAGGTGGTTTTGGAGGTAAGCGAACCGAAACGGAAACTTTCTATTCCTTTAGTAGCTTCGCTACACCGCCCAGCATCTACCGCTACGACCTGATTACCGGAAAGAGTACGCTTCTGCGGCAAGCACAGGTCAAGTTCGACCCATCCCAGTACGAGGTAAAACAAATCTTCTATTCGAGCAAGGATGGCACCAAGGTGCCGATGTTCATTGCCAACAAAAAGGGGATCAAACTCGATGGGAATAACCCCACGCTGCTTTATGGATATGGTGGGTTTAATATCTCGTTGACGCCCGGTTTCTCGG
>DASZJS010000096.1:0-4574 GCA_035947935.1 Gemmata sp.
ATGAACGATGAAGGATGAACCCGAACGGAAGCCGCAATCTCCAAACGAAGACCCTCACCCGGTCTTTCGGAACCGTTACGCTTGGGGGGCTTGTCTTCTCCTTCTCTTGTCTTCTTCCTCCCTTCTTTCTCAAATCGTTGCCCAGGAGGAAGCTCCCCTCATCGATCAGCCTTCGGCAAACTTCTACCATGCTCAGGGCCGCGCCGTGAAAGTGGCCTGGAGCGTGGAGCCCAAGGTGGTTCCCGACGGTGGCGAGTTGACAGCGACACTCACAATCACCGGGGCGACCAATCCCCAAAGAATTGTCCGACCGGACCTGAAGAAGTTGATCGACTTCCAATCTCGGTTCGCGATTACCGACAACGTCGACCCTCCGCCAGGCGAAGGCGCAACGGAAGTAAAATTCTCGTACAGGTTGCGTCCGCAGAACCGGTCGGTCGATAAGGTGCCGTCATTGGAGTTCTACTACTACAATTCAGCCGCTCCCGTTGGGAAAAGCAGTTTTCCCCTCGCCACAGCGCGATTCGTGCCGATCACGGTAACCGAAGCTCCGAAAAATGAACCACCGATGATCCCGCTTGGAGAGCCCGATCGTCTCTTCGTTGTGACAACCGGTCAGCAGTTGTTGGAGAAAAGACAATTCATCCCGGATTACTGGCTCTGGCTAGTTGTGGGGCTGTCGGGACCGCTTTGCGCGATGGGGTGGTTAGTTGTATGGCAGCGGGTGTTTCCGGATGCCGTGCGTCTGGCGAGAATGCGCCGAAGCCGGGCAGCTCGCAGGGCGATTGATGCTATCCACCGGGCTCATCGGGCCAGCGATCCACCGGCCGTGATTGCTGTCGCGGTGCTGGGCTATCTGCGAACGCGGTTCCCCTTCCCACCCGGAGCCGCCACACCGAGCGAGATCGAGTCCGCCCTGGGTGAACTGAGAGTATCCTCTCCAGACTGCGTTGCCGTTGCCGAGTTCTTCCGGACATGCGATGCCGCCCGATTTGCACCTCCTGGCGACAATGGGGCGTCACTCGCTGCGGATGCCGAAGCGCTGATTACCCGACTGGAGGGTGCATGATGGGCAGCCTCCTCATCCTGTTTGCGATTTCGCCAATCTCTTCCCCGGGTTCTGCCGGGTTGTCGGATGCGGCCATACTGGCCATTGCGGAACAGTCGTTCGCTGAGGGAACAGCGTTGCGAAACGACAGCGCCAAGGCGAGACCGGCGTTCGCTCGCTCCGCAATCGGGTACGATGAACTCTGGCAGCGCGGGTATCGCAATCCAGACCTGACTTTGAATCGCGCTCACACCCACCGACTTGCTGGCGATCTGCCGGGAGCCATTGCCGCGTTGCATCAGGGGCTTGCGGCGGCCCGGTGGAGTCGTCCGCTGCAAGTGGCTCTTGAAGATGCCCGCTCCGCGGTCGGTTATCCACTCGTCGGGGATCTGGCGAGCCAGTGTCGGCCGACATCGTCCCCGACGATCGGCAATCGTATGTCGCCAGTCGAAGCGTGGTCGATCGCAGCGCTATTGTGGCTGCTGGCATGTGGAGGAATGGCCCGGTTTGTCATGACCCGTGCGGGGTGGTGGTTGATGTTCGCGGGGCTGGCGATGGCTGTGCTTGTCCTCCTGGGTGGCGTGTGGCTGCAAGATTACCGCCAGCGACAACGGGAAGCCGCCGATCCTCTGTTGATCGTGGCCGATGACGTATTTCTGAGCAAAGGGAACTGGAACTCCGAAACCTACATGCCTCGATTGGAGCCCAAGCTTCCTCGCGGTGTGGAGGTTCGGGCACTGAGTCATCGGGGTGGGTGGGTCCAGGTTCAACTGGCGAGCGGGATTATTGGATGGCTTCCCGAATCGGCAGTGAAATCCGCCCTCACCCCCCAACCCCCTCTCCCCGCGGGAGAGGGGGAGTGAGCTTGGCGAAGTGAAATCGGTCGCCGATACACGCCACAACTCTTACTCCCCCTCTCCCGCAGGGAGAGGGGGTTGGGGGGGTGAGGACGGCGGGACCCGATAGAACTCAACGGTGACCCAAATGCTGCCAGACTCCAGTTTCTTCTTCAACGCTCGCCCGGCTTATCCGTGGTCGCTGTCCTCTGTCGGTCTCCCCGCTCTCATGGTCGTTGCATTTTTGCTCATTGTCTTCACCATCTGGACATATAGCGGCCACCCAAATGCCAATCGTCGCCGCATTCTGATCGTTCTCGTCCTCCGCCTGCTCGCCTTGCTGGTCACCCTGTTTACCGCGCTCCGCCCCAGTGTCGGGGTACAGGAGAACCCCAAACTCCCATCGGTGCTGATTATTGGTGTGGACCTTTCCGAAAGCATGACCGTCAAGGACGAAGTGAACAACCAGTCTCGAATCGAAGCCGTTCGCAAGATGTTGGAGAAATGCCAGCCAACTATCGATGAGCTGGCGGCCGAACAGAATGTGACCACGGTGATCTACAAGTTCTCGACTCCCGACTTCAGCGAGGGAATGAACAAGTATTCGCCGGGCGACCCCGCCGATGGCAAGCGTTCCGACTATGGGACGTATCTGAACAGGACATTTGACCATTGGCAAACGGAACGATTCCTCCGCGGGCATCTCATCATCGGCGATGGCGGCGATAACGGAGAAACCTACTCGGCCATCGCCGAAGCGGCCAAGTGGGGTCGGCGAAATTGCCCAATTACCACCTTCACGGTCGGCTCGGACAACAGTGGGACGAATGTCTCGGACATCATTGTCGCCGGAGTCGAGTGCGAGCCATCACCGGTGTCGATCAAGACGATGTTTAACGTAGTGGGAACAGTCCAGGCCTATGGGTTTGCCGGCGCTCGCGTCGTCGCCCGCGTTTCGTTCAATGGCAAGATCGTGGCGACCGAGGAAGTTACCCTGGAAAAGGAGAAGGATAACAAGGTGCGGATACCCGTGAAAGCCCCGGGAGAGCGAGGCGAAATCAAGGTCAAACTGGAGATAGGCCAGCAAAAGGATGGCGAGATTGTTGCCCTCAAGGGCGAATCCCGCGACGACAATAATTATTCCGAGACATATTTAACCGTAAACAAGGATGGGGTGCGTGTCCTGGTCATCGACCGATTGCGCCCGGAGGCAATGCGAATTCGGGACGTTCTTCGATCGGAGAAACGATTCGATCTGAACGAGGTGATCCGTCAGACCGATGGAGAGGTCTCGGCCGGGGCAGAAGAACTCCTCGATCTCGATTCGCAGGCTTACGATGTCATCATCATTGGCAACATCACCCCGGCCCAACTCCTGTTCAAGAGGGGCAACCGGACCATCGCGGTCCTCGACAAGATCCGCGAGCGCGTTCAGAAGAATGGAATGGGGCTCATGTTCCTTGGTGGCGAACACGCCCTGGTGGGAATGCCCAACGATCTCCTCCCCGTTGACGTTCCGCCTTCCGTTGCCGGCCCGACCGGTCCACAATCGGCAATTGTCGAAAACGTCGACAAGACTAGCCAGCGACCGAGCACCCTGTATCAGACGATCCCGACCGAGGATGGACTCGCCAAGATGATGAAACTGGCCAAAGAGCAAAAACAATCAATCGACTTGTGGGAGGAACTGAATATCCCTCGCAGGCGAGCGGGAATCACCGGCTACAACAAGATGACGAAGAAGACCATATCCACTGTGTATGCCTGGGCTAACCCCGAGGGTGCGGTCATCCCCGCAGGCACAAGACAACCGCCCGACCGCGATCCGCTTCTGGTCGGCTTCCAGATTGGGGATGGGGCACGCGGTCGGGTTCTCGCCTTCGGAGCATACGACACCTACCTGTGGGAACAACTCGGTCAGCCGAAGACGCGACTGGGCAGCGAGATTCACACCCGCTTTTGGAAGCAATGCGTCCTCTGGCTCGCTCACCAGGACGAGGAAGAAGGGCTGGCCTATGCCAGACCGCTCTACCGGCAACTCAAGGCCGGTGGCGAACAGACGATCCGTGTCGGGGTGCGACTCCCGAACGGTCAAGAAGATCCGAACGCCGAACTGACAGTCAAAATTGTTCCGATGCCCAAACCAGCCGATCGAAAAGCCGAGGAAGCCAAAGAACCCGATCAGGCTGAGATCGACAAAGCAAAGACGGAAACGGTCATCCGGGACAAGGACGGGGCAAAAGTGTTATTCCGACCGCGGGAGAGGGGTGAGTATTTCGTTGTGCTGACAAGTCCCAAAAAGGATGCGGAGGGCAAGCCCGTTCTGGATGCGGAGGGCAAGCCTGTTCTTCTGCGTGCAACGGCCAAGTTCATCGCCGTGCCGGACATCTCGGATGAGATGTTACGGGTGAATGCGGATCACGATTTCATGACCCGCCTGGCCGTGCAGACCGGCGGAAAGGGACTTCGCCTGGAGGATCTCCCGGGGTTCCTGAAAGACTTGAAAGCCGAGCCCCTGAGTACGATGGTCCCCAAGCCGCACTACTACCCGGACTGGCGGCGAAACCACTCGAAAGGTTTTCTGCCGTTTTGGCTGGTGGTGTTCGTGCTGCTGCTGGGCACGGAGTGGGCGCTGCGGCGATTGTGGGGAATGGTTTAACGCAAAGATATAAGTCGAGAAGTCGGAGCCC
>DASZJS010000097.1:0-5148 GCA_035947935.1 Gemmata sp.
GCGGTTGGTTTGACCGAATCGTGGCGACAGGCTTGTCGTCGCGAGTAATGATGACTTCCTCGCCCGGCGGCAGTTTGTCGATGATCTCGGCCAGATGGCTCTGAGCTTCTTGCAGGGTAACGGTGTGCATGCTGTCTTCCTCCTCGATGTTCGCCGCCGAGGTCTCAAGGCGCTCCACATGCGACGTAGTGAATCATAAACTATACGTTCAAAGGAATATACTGGAGAGTCCGCTTTCCAACACATGGGAACCAGTAGCCATCCTGCACTTCCAGACGCAAAACGAGTGTAGATGACTGGCGTGATGAGGGCGTCAGATCACTCGCGATTAGCCCTTGATGACCCCAATGGGGCGCATGCGGGCGACTTTTCGCGACAGGTCTGCCTGATGGACAACATCCACCACGTCATCGACGTTCTTATATGCCTTCGGTTGCTCCTCAGCGAGACCGCTGCGGCTCGCGGCCATCGCGATGACCCCGCGGGCTTCAAGTTCCTTATCGATTTTCCTGGCGGCTCCATCCAGCTTCGCGGCAGTTCGGCTCATCGACCTCCCTGCCCCGTGGCAGGTTGAGCCGAACGTCTTTTCCATGCTCCCCGCCGAGCCCACCAGCACCCACGAAGCCCGGCCCATGTCGCCCGGGATAATGACCGGCTGACCGACAGCGCGGAAGAGTTCAGGCACTTCAGGATGCCCGGCCGGGAAAGCTCGCGTAGCTCCCTTTCGGTGTACCCAAACCTTTTTCTTCACTCCCTCAACAGTGTGTTCTTCAAGTTTGGCAATGTTGTGAGCCACATCGTAGAGCAGTTCCATTCCCAAATCCTGCCACGACCGCCCGAACACACTGGCAAACACCTCGCGTGCTTGCTGCATCAGCAATTGACGATTGCAGAAGCCATAATTCGCAGCCGATCGCATGGCCGAGATGTACTTTCGCCCTTCAGGTGAATCGGCGGGAGCGCACGCCAGTTGCCGATCCGGGAGTTCAATCCCATACTTTGTTGGGCAGTTCCGGAAGACGGAGAGGGCATCATCGCACACCTGATAACCGAGCCCGCGCGAACCGGAGTGGATCATCACGCAGACCTGGTTGAGTTCGAGACCGAACGCAGCAGCGACATCGGCATCGAAAACGGCATCCACCACCTGTACTTCAAGGAAGTGATTGCCGCTGCCAAGTGTGCCGCATTGCTCGGAACCACGTTTCACAGCATGATCGGAGACGTCATGGGGATCGCCGCCATCGATGCGCCCGAGGGCTTCGGTGTGATCGAGGTCACGCGGAACGCCTAGTTCGCGGTTAATGACAAACCGCGGTCCTTCTCCCATCAGTCGTCGGGTTTCGATGGCATCGAACTTGTATCGCCCGGCTCGCCCGGCCCCAGAAGGGATGGAATAGAAGAGTGCCTTCACCAACTCGCGGATATGCCGCTTCACATCATCCAAAAAGAGGTTTGTCTTTAATAATCTTACGCCACAATTAATGTCGTACCCGACTCCACCAGGAGAGATCACGCCGCCTTCGTTTGGGTCAGTTGCGCAAACACCGCCAATGCAAAAACCATAGCCCCAGTGGATGTCTGGCATTGCAAAGCTAGCGGTTTGGATACCGGGTAAAGTGGCGACATTCGCCACCTGATCCGGTGCCTGATCCTGACGGATAGTTTCGATCATCTTGTCGCTGGCGAAGATCAAGCCATCCACCCGCATCCCGCTCTTGTAGCTTTTCGGAATGCGGAAGCAGCAGCAATCGACCTTCTCAAGCGTTCCGGCAAATGCGCATTTCATGACCGGTTTATCCTTCAAATGTCGACAATCACTTCCGCCAGCCAGCCATCGGCGGTCTTTTCAACTTTGAGTTGGTGGTAAGTGATCGCTTTCACTTCGTGGGCGAGGAGATGCCGACTAGGATCGAGCGGTTCGCCCCAGGCAGTTCCCGTGAGCCCATCGTCGCGAACCTGAACCTCGAACTTACCAAACACCACATGATCCTCATCGCACCGCATGAGGAGGTCGCGAAGCCAGTCGAACAGTAGGAATTCGCGATCAGTGCCCGTGAGTTCGACGGTTACGGCGACCTTCGGCTGAACGCTGCCAATATCCTCAAGGACAGCCGAGAACAGGCACTCGGCAGCTTCCGCGAACAGGGTGTTCAGGTCACCGGCCCGAACCCGTAACCCAAGGTCGGCAGTGTGTTCAAACAGTTCGTACATGCCGTGGATGATATCCCGTCCGCGCGTGTTGTGGAATGAGGGACACAGGGAAAGGGAAGTGGTTCACTGTAGTCCATCGGAGATAGCCAGCAGTAGCGTCTGGATGGGTGGACATGTTTGGAAACCAGATCGTGTTTCAGTTCAGCACGAGCTGAGGCCAGATGCGGACGGCTTGTTCTCCACCATTGCGTACAACTTCAACTGTGAACTCGCCTCCCGTTGCCTCTCCGCGGCGTATGATTTCGGGGAAAACGATATATCTCCAGTCAGCCCTTGAGATCCTCCCGGCCTCGGCAACTCCGCCCGGTGTCCGATAGAAAACCACGACGACTGCAGCTTGAGGAATAAACGATATAAGATCCGCTTGTCTACGTTGACCAGCAGCCATCACATCATCCACGAAGTCCGATCCGTTGGTAACGGGATAGGTGCCGGGAACCTGTTCAAATTCATTCGGAGGATCAAAGACCATTTGCTCAAGGAGTTCGTTCTGTTCGTGGGCCGTCGCATAAGCGGCATTCAACGACCCGACGATTTCGTCCCAAGATCCTCCCACAACAATGGTCGATGGCGATAGAAGGTTCCGAACAGCGGTAATGACATGTTCATCCACAGGTGTCGGATGTGCGACGATCAACGCACCAGCGGAATCATCCAGTGGAAAGACGGGGATTGATCGTGCTGTGTCTTCACGCACACGGTGAAGGGCTTGGTAAGTCGGGCGGAAGTCGCCAATCCGCACCGTGATGTTCCCCGGTGGCAAGAGTTGTAGTAATGATTTCGGGTAGCCGACCAGGAGAGTGGCGGGGATTGTCAATCGAGCCTGAATATCCAAAGCTTGAGCGTCTGCCTCTCTTTCCAGCGATGTCCGTTCCCCACTTCTCAAGGGGCAACGATCGGCCTCTGCTTTCAGCCTGATGTATCTTGCCCAGGCAAGATTCCACGGTTCGCCTGTTTCTTCCAACCAGTCCGCGAAGACGAGGCGGGCTGTCACATCAGTCGGATTGCGAAGATAACCCCGCATGAAAGCGTTGGCATCGGGGTAAGAAGACATGATGAACCCCACAAGAGGACTGTTCTCGCAGGTGACTGCGAGAACATCATCTATCCATTCATCATCGTGGATGGCATGCCCCATGTCTATCGAAACAAATCACCAGCGTGGACCTTGCCTCGCTTTTCATTTTTCCGCTAAGATCGTTCGCAGTCCGTTATTCTGAATATCCGCTCACATCAACGAGGTGCCCCGTGTCGCACCCGGTGGAGAAGTGAAATTATTTTCAGGGTGATACATCAAATTGGAAGCTTATACGATTCCCCAGGGGTAGCCAAGTATGCTCGCGTCTCGAGTTCAACACTTCACGGAATCGGTCATCCGCGAAACTACGCGGATCGCGCAAAGGCACAACGCGATCAATCTGGGCCAGGGGATGCCCGAGTTCGATCCACCCGAAGAGATGAAGGAAGCCGCGTGTCGAGCCATCCGGGAGGGCTTCAACCAATACGCCGTGACCTGGGGCATCGCTCCCCTCCGACAAGCAATTGCAGCAAAGATGCGGGCATTCAATGGGCTCGCTTGGGTCGATGCCGATGCACACATTACTGTTTGCTGTGGGGCCACCGAATGCCTGATGGCAACCATGCTCGCATTGATCGATCCGGGCGACGAAGTGGTCATCTTCCAGCCCTTCTACGAGAACTATGGGCCAGATGCGAAACTCACCGGGGCAACGCCGCGATGGGTGGCACTCCATCCACCGGACTGGCACTTCGACCCCGCGGAACTTCGCGCTGCATTCTCCCCAAAAACGAAAGCGGTGATCCTCAACACTCCAAACAATCCAACCGGAAAGGTGTTCACACACGCGGAACTGGAAATGGTTGCCAGTCTATGCCGGGAGTTCAAGGCAACCGCGATCTCGGACGAAATCTACGAGTACATCAACTTCAGCGACCGCCCGCACATCAGCATCGCATCGTTGCCCGGAATGGGCGACCGCACGGTGACCATCAGTGGATTATCGAAGACGTTCAGCGCAACCGGCTGGCGTCTGGGATATTGTGTCGCTCCGACCGCGATTACTGCCGGCATTCGCAAAGCTCACGACTTCCTCACAGTCGGTGCGCCACATCCATTGCAAGTAGCCGGGGCCGTGGCAATGGGCTTGCCACAAACATACTTCGATGGGCTTCGCGACCACTACCGGCACCGGCGCGATCTATTAATGCCATATTTGCGAGATGCAGGTTTTGGCGTGAACCCACCGGATGGAGCCTACTACGTGATGGCCGACTTCTCCGCGTTCAGTGGGTTGGAGGATGTGGCATTCGTCCGACGGATGATCGAAACCGTGGGTGTGGCGGGTGTGCCTGGGAGCAGTTTCCACGAGCCGAAGGAACGCGGTAGGAATCTTGTGCGGTTCATGTTCGCTAAAAAAGACGACACGCTTCGAGCAGCGGGTGAACGACTTCTCGGGTTGCGACAGCAGATTGACCGTGGCAACAACGGGTAGCCGAGCAAATAGCCATGAGGCTGTTGATTGTTAGTTGGCCAAGCCTTGCCAATAGCGCTGATTTACCCCTCGACGCAGCAGGGGCGATCAAGTGTATGATCGAGTCAGAAAAACCACTGGCTGAACCTACGAGGGGAATGGCATGAAAGACACCCTGGCTAAACTCCTGCAAGCCTTCTCGGCTCTAGCGAGTGAACCCGATGCCCAGGTAGGCGCGTCCTTCAACGAAGTGTATCGAACGAGCACCAAAGAGATCATGCCATGACGACAATCGGCATCGACACCGTCGCAAAACTCGAAATCTCACCTGGCGACCATTTCAACGAGGTTCGTACCCTCAAAACGCTCTCACGGGGCTTGTATCAACTCTACATCATGGTCAAAAGCAGGGAACTGGAATTCGAGAGGCGATGCGGACAAA
>DASZJS010000098.1:0-7044 GCA_035947935.1 Gemmata sp.
ACATCCGGGACTGTCGAGGGCGGTCAGAACAGAGCAGGATTGGCAGACAAAAAATCTCGGGGTAAAAGTCTGCCAATAACTGCCACTTTTCGGAGTAGAAACGCGAAAAACCGCTTGCGCATGTGTGAAAACCTGGTGTCATACCCCCTATGACACAAATGTTCATCGGAATGCAAAAAACCGCTTGTGCGTCTTCGGGCCACTGTCGCGAGAAACGTCAAAGTGACGACAAACTGCCAATAAACTGTCCCGAAATTGCCGAGAGAGGTCCATTCGGGTTCAGGTTGCGCCCATGCGTGGGTGCAGTTAGCAGAGGAACCGCTCACTTCGTGCGCGGCTCTTACGTTGCGCTCACGGCCGACACATCCACCCCACTGCGGTTATCCAATCACCCCGACCGCGTTCAGGGGTGAACATTCTCGGTCCGTTCTGTTGTAATGCCCGAAGCCGATGGCAATAATCAGCACAAACATCTTGGATTGTTACAAAGCATAGCTCAACCAGACTCGTAAGCATGAAAATCAATGAGATCGAGAGAGAACTACGTCGGCCACAGATAGAGAAGCACTGCCACCCTGTAAATGGCCCGCGAGTGATCTGGCGGCCTTGGGAGGACAGTTTATGAAGGAAGCGATCCTGTGCGTGGACGATGAACAGAGCATGCTCAATGCCAATCGATTGTTCCTCGGGAATGACTTCATCGTCACAACGGCAAATGGGGGCAACGCTGCTCTTGCAGTGTTGGCTCAACAAGGGCCGTTCGCGGTTATCGTATCTGATCTCCATATGCCAGGCATGAGTGGGATCCAACTTCTAGCAGCCACACGTGAGCGATACCCGGAGACCGTCCGCGTACTGTTGACGGGAGGAGCCGACCTGAAGCTCGCAATTCAGGCGGTCAATGACGGACACCTGTTCCGCTTCTTGACCAAGCCCTGCTCCAAGGCGACGTTAGTCTCTGGCGTTACTGCTGCCGTTGCTCAGTACCGGCTGATTACCGCCGAGCGAGAGTTGTTGGACAAGACGCTGCGAGGTTGCGTCCAGATTCTCGGGGAGATCCTGGCACTGGTAAATCCTTCTGCTTTTGGACGTGCGGCGAGAGTTCAACGATTGATCAAAGGAATGGCCGAGTTGATTAACGGTGCTGGAGCTTGGGAAGTGGATGTCGCAGTGATCCTCTCGCAATTAGGGTGTATCACCATCCCTGAATCGGTGCTGACCGCTGTAGCTCGCGGGGCCGAACTCCCCAGCGACCAACAGAAGCAGTTGGATGCACATGGGGGAATCGCGCGGGATTTACTCCGCCGGATTCCAAGGTTTGAGCAGGTAGCTGAGATCGCAGCTTACCAGAACAAGCCGTTCGATGCTCCACCGTGGATGGGACTGGAGAAGAGCGGGAAAGACATCCCACTCGGATCGCGACTGCTCCGGGCGTGTTTCGACTTCGACACTTTGGTTTCCCGCGGCATACCTGAACGAGAAGCCCTCGTTCATCTCGCGGGAAAAGCCAACTACTATGACCCGGACGTTTACGCTGCACTGCAGATGTTCGTCGAGAGAGAGGCTGCGGCAGTCAGTCGGGAAGTCGCGGTAGGCGAGTTGGTCCGCGGAATGGTGCTGGCCGAGGATGTGCATAGTGGAGCGGGGGTTTTGTTGCTGGGGCGCGGGCACCCGATAACCGATGCCGTCGGACACCGACTCCAGGCTATGGCTGCGAGGGGAGACTCGCCTCTCCGGATCCGTGTCTTTGTCCCACCCGGAGTCGGCTGACTGCCCGAAGTGTCTCCGATCATCTCTTCTCCTCCATGTGTCTGTGTGAGCCGGGCGAGGCGAATCAATGGCATCTATTTTGATTGTTGATGATCGATCGGCCAACCGTGAACTCCTCGTCACCATACTCGGGTACGGCGGCTTCCGTCTGATGGAGGCGGCAGACGGTGCAGAGGGGCTCGAAATGACCCGGGCCAAGCGGCCAGATCTGGTGATCACCGACATCCTGATGCCAACGATGGACGGATACGAGTTCGTTCGCCAACTGCGGGCTGACCCGGCCATCGCGGGCACCAGAGTCATATTTTACACAGCCCATTATCACGAACCGGAGGCCCGAAAACTTGCCAGAGCCTGTGGCGTATCCGATGTTTTGATTAAACCTTGTGCGCCCGAGTTGGTCCTTCAAACCGTGGAAGCCGCACTTGGCCGAATACGGCCCCATGCCTCCTCACACCCCGAAGACGAGTTCGACCGCGAACATTTGCAAGTGGTAACTAACAAGCTCTCGCAAAAGGCAGATGAGCTGTTGCGGACCAATGAGCGGTTGAATGCGATGGTTGAACTCGGCTTGCAACTCGGTTCGGAACGCGACCCAGAACGATTACTCCAGGTCTTTTGCGACGCAGCGCGTGAAATCGTCGGTGCTCGATACGCTCTGGTCGGAATCCCGATTAACGGAGAGCACCGGCACTTCCTGACCAGTGGAATGGATGCTACGTTGGCCGCTCGGGTCGGTTGCCCGGCTCCTCTCGCTGGGGTTTTGGGAAGCGTCCTCGCAGCAGGTCGTTGCCTCCGCGCAGCCAACCATACTGGCTTGGCCACTACGGGCGTGCCACGGTCTTTCCCTCACGCCCTGGCGATGCTCGCCGCACCCGTTTTGTCACCAGTCCGTGTCCACGGTTGGATCTGCTTGCTGGACAAACTTGGGGCCGAAGCCTTCACCGACGAGGACGAGCGGCTGGTCGGGATACTTGCGGCCCAGGTCGGCCGGATCTACGAGAACGGCAGCCTTTACGGTGACCTCCTGCGGCAGACGTCGGCACTTACACAAGAGATTGCCGATCGAAAGCGGGTAGAAGATGAGCGCGACCGCTTGTTCCAGGAATCGCTCAGCCTGCTTGGTGTCCTGGGTTTCAACGGTCGCTTCATGCAACTCAACCCGGCCTGGGAAAGGGCACTCGGTTACACGCTCCCGGAATTAATGGCTCAACCGTTCATGAATTTGGTTCACCCCGACGATCTGGGACGAACACACGCGGAAGTTGAACGGTTGGCACAAGGTGCTATTTCGATCTCATTCGAGAACCGCCTCCGTTGCGAAGACGGCACGTATCGATCCTTTTTGTGGAACGGGACGCCTTTCCTGGATCGGCACTGCTTTTCTGTCAGTGGCCACGACATCACCATTCGGCGGAAACTGGCAGCCGAACGAGACGCCCTACTCGGCCGACTTCAACTTCACATCGAGCGGATGCCGCTTGCTTATATTCTGTTCGACGCTGACCTTTGCAGCATCGACTGGAACCCGGCAGCTGAGAGGATCTTCGGGTACACCAAGACGGAATCGCTTGGTATGCGACCACGCGACTTGGTCCCACCGGCATTCTGGGAGAAGGGATCCGAACTTCTCGCCTGGATCCGGGCAGGGGATATGGCAGCATATTCGGTCAATGAGAACCTGACAAAGGACGGGCGAACAATTATATGTGAATGGTTCAACACTCGGCTTACGTCGGAAACTGACCAATTCGTTGGCTTGCTCTGCCTCGCCCAGGACATCACGGCACGCCGGGAAGCAGAGGAATCGCTGCGACTTCGGGATCGGGCGATCCAGGCTGTAACACAGGGCATTTTGATCACTGACCCAAGTCAGCCGGACAATCCGATCGTCTATGCAAGCCCCGGTCTCTTACGACTAACGGGTTATGGTGCCGAAGAGGTCATCGGCCGCAATTGTCGCTTTCTCCAGGGTAGAGGCACTGATCAAGCCGCGGTCGCACGAGTTCGCTTAGCCATCCAAATAGGCGAGCCATGTACGGTTGAACTTTTGAACTACCGGAAAGATGGTACGGAGTTCTGGAACGAGTTGTCAATTTCCCCGGTTCGAGACGACGCGGGGCGAGTGACACACTTTGTTGGGGTTCAGGCCGATGTAACTGCGCGGCGGAGCCTGGAAGAACAGTTCCGCCAAGCTCAGAAGATGGAGGCCATTGGACGACTCGCAGGGGGAGTGGCACACGACTTCAATAATTTACTCACGGTCATCAACGGTTACAGCGAGTTACTCATCGAGAGGCTCTCCACAAGCGACGCGTCTCGGGAACTCGTCGTCGAGATCAACAAGGCCGGCGAGCGGTCGGCAGGACTAACTCGCCAACTGCTGGCGTTCAGTCGTCAGCAGATTCTTGCTCCCCAGATACTCGATCTGAATGAGGTGGTGAACGAAACAGACAAGATGCTTCGCCGAATGATCGGCGAGGACATCGGGTTGTCCACCACCCTGGCCCCAGACCTGTGGACCGTCCTGGCCGACCCTGGGCAAATCGAGCAGGTACTTATGAATTTGGCAGTGAACGCGCGAGATGCCATGCCGACCGGTGGGCAGCTGATGATCCAGACTCGAAATGTGCAACAGGAACAAGCATCGCTCCAGACACATCTAGACACTCCGTCAGGGCCTCACGTCCTCCTGAGCATAACGGATACTGGGAGCGGAATGCCGCCGGAGGTGAAAGCACGGATCTTTGAGCCGTTCTTCACCACCAAAGGGGAACGCGGAACGGGTCTTGGTCTCGCCACAGTGCATGGCATCATCAGGCAAGCAGGCGGACACCTGAGCGTCGACAGCGAGGTAGGACGCGGAACTTCCTTCAAAGTGTATCTGCCTCGTGCCGTGAATCGCCCGCCCACATCCAGGATCCGCGCCGAACAATCCATGATGAAGAGGGGTGGAGAAACAATTCTGTTGGTGGAGGACGAAGACGGGGTCCGGGGGTTGGCGTGCCGTGTTCTCCGAAGCTGTGGGTACACCGTGTTAGAAACCAGCGATGGTATCAGCGCATTGCGGGTTGCTGAGG
This sequence comes from Gemmata sp., assembly GCA_035947935.1. GTDB lineage: Bacteria > Planctomycetota > Planctomycetia > Gemmatales > Gemmataceae > Gemmata. The sequence continues at coordinate 4,851 of DASZJS010000098.1, forward strand.
AGTGCCAGAAACCTATCGACTTGCTTGTGACCGATGTTGTCATGCCTCGGATGGGTGGCCACGTGATGGCCGAACGTCTGGCGGAACTATTCCCGGGAATCAAAATGCTGTTTCTGTCCGGATACACCGATGACGCCGTCGTTCGGCACGGCATAATGGAGGGTGAGGTGGTGTTTCTTCAGAAGCCGTTCACACCATCCTCCCTGACTGCAAAAGTCAGGGAGGTTCTGGACGGCGGATAGAGGTGTGCCGGAAGAGTTTGTGAGCAGGGGCAGCTATATTCACAGTCGCTAAAGTACTCACTTCGTGAAACGACGTCCGGTTTCGACTCAAACAGTATGCGGGGCGGCCATCCTTGTGGATTCTTGCCACACTTCCGAGGTTTGACTTGGAGCGTCAGGCACTCACGGCTTATCTCAGGAGGACGACGGGCATTTCCACGGACCCGGAAGCCGCCCGATGCGGCGATCTTGGAAGTCTAGACGCAAAACCGGAGCTATGCTTCTGTGGGCGGTTGTTCCGCCTGGCGACTGGATGGGTTGCATCTGTATGGCCCGGTCGGTCTGCCATGCTCCTCCGGGTGTAGCAAGCCGGAGGAGTTTTCATTTACATAGAATTCCGGAAACCACGCCCGGTAGCCTGTGAACAGGATAGCTAGGTGCAAGCTTGCGTGGTCGGGACATTGTGGATACTTCGGGGGTTTCGTGGAATGTTCCACGAAACCCCCTTCGGAAGCCGCGCCCGGAACTCACCGGGATAAGCAAAAAATGCTTCGACTGAAGGGATTTTTCCTAGTGGGCGTGGAGGGACTCGAACCCCCGACTTCCTCCTTGTAAGGGAGGCACTCTAACCGCTGAGTTACACGCCCGGCTGACCTCTCTGAAATCATCACCAATCCAGTCGAGTTGAACAAACCCGATTATGCTCCAGAAATCGCGTGCGTGCCATGCGTGACTGCTCCCCCTGCTTTCAGGGCCGCTGCCACCATCGTCACTTCCGTTAGCTCCGCCTCAGTGCAGCCTGCCGCCTTCGCCTTCTTGACGTGGATCTCAATGCAATACGGGCACTGCGTTGTCAATGCCACCGCCACGGCAAGTAACTCCTTCACTTTCACCGAAAGGGCACCGTCTTTGAACACTGCGTCGTTGAAGGCATGGAACGCACCCACAGCCTCCGGCGCAAGTTCCTTCATCGTCTTCAGTTTCTTCAGGTTTGCCATGTCGTACATGAGAGGTTTCCTTCTGGGTCAATCAGTCGGCGTTAAGATCACGGAGCAGCCCACGGACATACCTCGCGGCGTTCAATAGACCCCTGATCTGTATTCTGAGGTTCACTCGCTGCGGGTCATCTGGCGTTAGTGACTCATAGCGACCGAAGGCATTCCCAACCTGCTCCACGATCGCCGCGGAGCGTTTGCTGAACTCTTCATCGAGCCGCATAACTTCCGCAGGAGTCCCCCGCGCTTGTTCCACTTCTTCCCGGGCTTCCAGCATTTCCGCCAGGAAGTTTTGAGGCAACTGCTTGTGTTCGGAAGCCGATGGGCCACCCTCAAGTGTCAAGAGATAGTCCGCACGGGCGAACGGATCGCGAAGGGTGTTGTACGCCTCGTTGAGTGCTGCTGACAGTTCAAGACTCGCAGAAAGTTCCGCATCCAAGCCGGTTAAATGATAGTCCGGGTGAATGGCCCGCGAAAGAGCCAAATATGCTCGCTCCAATTCGCGTTCATCAACCGAAAAACGCCTCGGCAATCCGAGGCGCTGGAAGTGGTCTTGCATCATTGGCCATTAGTCCATGGTCATTGGTCCATGGTCATTGGTCCATAGTCAATAGTCGCTTGGCCAGAGGATCACATTCGAGGCCAACCACCAAAATGGCTGACCAATGACCAGGGCGGTGTAGTTCTCGGTGGCTGGTTTGATCGTAGACATCACACTCCGTGTGATGCATCACGCGGAGCGTGATGTCTACGGTCCCAAGCATTGAAGCCTCTGCCCCACACCCCAAACTCACACATTAAACGGCCCTGACCAATGACTATTCACCATTGACTAATCACCAATCACATCGAATACGAACTGCCACACCCACAGGTACTCTTGGCGCTCGGGTTCGAGATTGTGAATCCGCGCTTGTTCAAGTCGTCGTGGAAGTCCACAACGGCCCCGGACAGATACAGCATCGATCGCTTGTCGAC
>DASZJS010000099.1:0-2424 GCA_035947935.1 Gemmata sp.
GCAAAGCCTCGACCCACCCTACAAGAGGCACATCCCAAACCGTTTCAAGGTGGCGAAGGAACCGCGCATGGCTCGTGAGAAAGTAATTGGTCCCGCACCGAGCGATGACGATCGCCGCAGGCAAGATGCTGCGCTGCGGCCAAAGCTCTTGAAGGAAGTCATCGGCCAGCGGAAAGTTGCCGAGCGACTCGAGATTGTCGTCAAAGCATCCAAAAAGTTGAAGGAGCCGCTCGGACACATTCTGTTCGATGGCCCACCCGGACTCGGCAAAACCACATTTGCCACCGTACTGCCGAACGAACTCGGAACTTCCATTCAGATGACGAGCGGACCCGCCCTGAGCAAACCCGCCGACATGCTGCCGTTCCTCACCAATCTGGAGGAAGGCTCGGTGCTGTTCATCGATGAGATCCACCGGATGCCGCGGATCGTCGAGGAGTTCATTTACCCCGCAATGGAGGACTTCCGCATCGACATTGTTCTGGGCGAAGGGATGAGCGCCCGAACCATCTCCATGCAACTCAAGCGATTCACTCTCATCGGAGCCACAACGCGTAGCGGAATGCTTTCGGGACCGATGCGCGATCGCTTCAAGATGCACGAACACCTGGAGTTCTACAGCGTCGAGGAACTCGCCCAGATCGTCCGCGTCAATTCCGCGAAGCTAAACACTCCGATCACCGACTCGGCGGCAATGGAACTGGCTCATCGAAGCCGGGGAACGCCGCGGGTTGCGAATGCCCGGTTGTACTGGACGAGAAGCTACTCCGCGGCGTTGCACGAAGGGCCGATCTCCGAGGAGATCGCCCGGGCTGCTCTGGATATGGCAGAAGTGGACCGCGATGGGCTCGACAAGAACGACCGAAAGTATCTGGAAACGCTGATCGATCTGCACGCTGGCGGCCCAACGGGAGTCGAGTCGCTTGCCGCGACCATGAATCTCGCTTCCGATACGCTTTCCGACGAAATCGAACCCTACCTACTCCGGGAGCAATACATCATTCGCTCTCCTCGCGGACGTGTCGCGACACCGAGGGCGTTCAGCATCCTGGGCAAAACGCCACCCAAGACAAAGCCCGAGGATAACAACCCGGGCCTATTCGATTGAATTCACGAGGTAACTCACGCACTTCGCCAGGAACCGAACCTGCCGGGTGGATAAACTGTCGAGAGAGGTGAAGAGACTTCTTTCGCGGTCATCGGGTCTCAACTTCCATCCCAGGTCGCATCATGTCATCCTCACACCCAACCACGGGCGGCTTGCCGCGTGCCACCTGGTCCCGGCTAACCGAAGATCAGTTGCTTGCCCAGTGCGAGGTGGATACTTATCGCGCCAGTGGTCCCGGTGGTCAGAAACGCAATAAAACCAGTTCGGCAGTCCGCCTCCGACACCCACCAACCGGACTGATTGTCATTGCGGAAGAGAGCCGATCGCAGTACGAAAACAAGGCCAAGGCTCTCAAACGGATGTGGCAGGCGTTGTTTCTCCATCTCCGGGACAATCTGGCCGAAGAGGCTCGCACACCCGAAGCAATTGGAATGCACCCCGATTTTGCGCCCGCACGCGGGCGGGATGGCCGCTTGCAGCTATCGGCAAAGAATCCGCTGTTTTGGCCCGCCGTGGGTGTCGTTCTCGATGTATTACTTGCCTGCGAATCTCGCGTGGGTGATGCAGTGGCGTTGCTCGGCATTTCCACGGGGAATCTGATCGACTTCCTCCAAACGGACCCGAAAGTGTGGCAGGAAGCAAACCGCATCCGAACCACGTTCGCACAAAAACCGCTACGCTAACGAGAAGGACAACCTGCTCAGAACGGAATGTGTATGTGAGGTTGCCGCCAGCATTCGTTATGATGGGATGTGCTCGAACTGTCCTCGCACCACTTTTCTTCGGTGGCTGAATGCCTCCTCCTGCTTTCTCGTGGGTCGATCAACCGCATCTGGCCGCAATGGCGATGCCGGAGTCGTCTGGCGATCTCACCTGGCTGCGGCGCAATGGGATCGAAGTCCTCGTTTCGCTGACCGAGGAGCCACCCTTACGACAGTGGGTCAACGATGCCGGATTACTGGTTGTGAACGTCCCCGTGCCGGATATGGAGCCTCCGAGCGATCGCCAGCTCGACCACCTCCTGGATACGATCCGAAAGGCGAACGCAGCGGGCATGGGAGTCGCCGTCCATTGTGGCGCGGGACTCGGGCGAACCGGCACTGTCCTCGCGGCGTACTTCGTTGCCCACGGCTTGAAACCCCGCGAAGCTGTTGAGAAGGTACGGAACCTGCGTCCAGGCTCCGTCGAAACAGCCGAACAGGAACGGGCGGTCGAGCGGTTCGCTGGCCGCAACAGCCATCGACCCGGAAACTGATTCAACTCGCTCTCACCCTCTCCCAACGGGAGAGGGGCTGGGGGGTGAGGGCGAATTTTAG
>DASZJS010000100.1:0-4492 GCA_035947935.1 Gemmata sp.
GCACACTCCGTGCGCCGTTATCCACGGCACACGGAGTGTGCCTACTACTTTTATTCCTTGGAGAGTTCGAGCTTCGCTTTTTTCAGCTTTTCACTCACTTTGCGGCGACGTTCGCCATCGCGGGTTGAGACCTCATCCATCTTGAGCGCTTTCTCCCAAGACTCGACAGCATCCTTCTTTTTGCCCATTGCAAAGTAACAATCGGCCAAGTGATCCCAGATCTCCAGGTGGTTACCCTCATCCTCATCTACTGCTGCTTTTTTGAGCGGCTCCAGTGCTTCCTTGTACTTCTTTTGCTTGTAATACACCCATCCGAGGCTATCGAGATAGGCAGCGTTCTCCGTGACCTCATCTAGCTTCCCCTCGGCCTTCAGCTTTTCCCTTTCTTTCTTGTCGAGTTCCAGCGCTTCCTTGATGAGTTTCTCTGACTCCTCCAGTTTCAAGTCGTGGTCGCACCAGATGAATCCAAGGTCATTCTTGTACGTGGCGGCCTCGGGGTTTCGCTTGATGAGGATTTCCAATTCCTTGGCAGCCTTGTCGATCTCCTTGTTATCGACGTACAACCCGCTCAGGATGTAGGTGATGCGATCCTTTTGTTTCTCCTTCGCCTCGCCCTTGAGCATCTTTTTTTCGGCATTGATTTTGTCGAGTGCATCTTTGTAAGTGTTAATCGCATCGCCGATCTTTCCATCTTCCCGCTGGATCCACCCTTTGAGCTGGAGGAAGTACCACGCCAACGCCCCATCGTCCAACTCAAGCAAATTCTTGGTCAGAGTCATGGCTTCATCGAACTTGCCTTGTTTGGCTTTAGCCTGGATTAACCGTTCGAGAGCAAAGGGCTTATAATTCTCGACTTCTTTTGGCGCTGTGGCTTCGACCACTTTTTCGCAGGTATCGATTACATCAGCGTAACGCTTCGCATCCCAGTACACCTCAATGAGACCCTCGTAAGCCGAAACGATTTTCATTCCATCTTTTACTTTGGTGGCGAGATCGAGTTGGTGTTCGTAGAACCGCTCGGCAATATCGAACAGTCTGAGGATCTGGGCAGCCCGGCCCAGGATGATGGTGCCGTTGTAGTTGAATGGCTTTTCGCCACCCTTGGCCTCTTTCATCATCTTGGCCGCCTCGGCGACGGCCTTCTTTGCTTTATCCCGATCCTTGATCAGGGCTCGCAGTTTGGCCGTTTGGATCTCCTCGGTTGAAGCACCGTTCAGCTTCAGGAGCTCGGCCCGTAGTGAGTCTGCCTTCTCATCGGCACAAACGCTGGGGCTGCCGTTCAGTAGCAGAACCAACCCCGCAACAAGTAGCCCGATCCGGGGCCACCGCTTACATGTTGCCACCATGGCATCCCTCGTGTGCAAAGATGGAGAACTTTTACCAATCGTTTTGATTCTACCTTCTCTGACGACCGACCGCCATGCGGGATTCTCGCACCCAGCGTGCCTGCCTGGGATTCGGCAAACCCAGAGTGCGCGTGAGGAATTCGATGGTCGGATTCCTGCCTTCTATCCCTGGCTCGCGGGCTCTTTCGGACCGAGCGGAATTTCCGATCGGGTTGTGGGAATTTGGTATGCCACGTAAGCTAGGATTTGTCGCGGTTTGAAAGCTCCCCCGACCGAAGAGAGAAGAGTTGTCCGCAGGAACTCCAGGAGGTGCCGATGTTGCGGTATCGCTGTCCGCAATGTACTCAACTCCTCCAAGCTCATGAGCTTCGGGCCGGGAAAAAGAGCGTTTGCGTTGCCTGTCTCAGCACGCACATCGTCCCGATTGATCGCTCGGCCTGGCTGACTGAGACCGGCGAGCCGTTGTTTCCACGCATCCAAACTCCTGCAGAGCCTGTCACCCAATCTGCTGCTGCCCCCGCTCCACACCCCGTCGCCCCTGTTTTGGAACCTGTTACAACTTCGAGTGCCGTTGGGTCCACGGACTCCCCAAGAGTGTTGCCTCCCGACTCACCAACCTCGGAACCGGAAGAGCCGCGGCTCGCTCCAATGCCCGGCTTCCGAGATCCAACAAGTTCGCCGATGAGTGAGGGTCGCAGAGGGGATGAGGGAAACACGCCGCGCTCCGCGACCAAGCCATCGACTCAACATGATGCGGTAAGCCCGGCGGAGAAGAAAGCAAAAGACGCGATTGCGGTTGTCGATCCTATTCACGTCCAGACGCAGGCGGAGATCGCTGCCGCGCTGACCGAAGTTCTTACTCATCGCATGAAGCCGCCACGCCACCCACGGCGAGACCTCCGCCTTTCCACCGCCGGATGGCTGGTTCTCACCGGGCTGGGAGTTGCGTTGCTGCTTGTGAGTCTGTTCGCATCCGCGAACTACGCAGAAGGAACCGTGGGGCTGGGCATCGTGCAGATTCTGATCGGTTACGGCTGGATCATCTGGTTGACTTCTCACCGGGATCCGAAACGCGGGATCGTTTGTGCCGTACCGCCGATGACCTTTTATTACCTCGGACAGTGGCGATACGCCAAGTACCGGCCACTTCGGTTCGTGGTTACTGGAGCTGCTCTTGCGGGGTTGGCGCTGCTCGCGCCGTACATTATTCCGGTCACGAGGGGTTGGATCGGCAGCGGATCGCACAAGTCATCGACACCGATAATTGATCCCGCCGACATGTCCAAACTGGAGAAGGTTCGGGAATACAAGAAAGAGAAGGCGTATGACAAGCTCATCGACCTCCTTCGAGACCTGACGAAAACGGATTCTTTGAAGTCCGTGGATGCCAAGGATGGACCCGAACTGGCAACCGAGTTGAAAGCACTTTGTTTCCATCAGGACACTGGTGTGAAAGTCGCTGCGATGGCCGCGTATACTCGCTGGGGAGGGGGGGAGGATGCACGCGACATCTGCCTGACTGCCATCCAGTCCCCATCGCAGGAGGAACGAATGATGGCGATACAACTGCTTCCTCAGTGGAAGAGTACGCGGGATGCGCCGGCAGTTGCATCGGCGGTTGCATCGTTGATCGGCCGACCGGGGACCGAGAGCAACCGGGCGGAGACAGCGCTGGTGGAGATCGGTGGGGTGGCCGCGGAACGGGCTGCTCTTGCGCTTCTGTTTCGGTCGAAAGATGACCGGACAATCCGCCTCGTGGCTTTGTCGATTCTGGAGAGGGTTGGTGGGAATGAGACAATGACGGCGCTTCGGTCCTCCGCGGACACCGAATTGGATCAGACTATCAAAAACAAAACCCTGGAGACGATCGAAGCGATTCAGACTCGCCTCAAGAAATCGCCATCTTGATCGTTGCGTTTACTCCCGCTTTGCACTCGTGTCCTTGGGGATCACGGATGCACCCGCAATTCTGGAAAAGTGGAAGCGATGCCAGGTGCCAGCTTTCTCGTGAATTCCGCCGCGCCAATCTGGGACAGGTGAAAGCCATCCACAAGCAACCCATCGTCCATCCAGGTGCGAGCATCGATTACCGACACTCCGAGATCGTGGCTCAACCCGGCGAGGTGTTCGTTCGCGGCGTGTTCCGCAGCAGATGAATACCACCCCCGGAACTCACTCGATTCTGGCATGTATATGAAACCAACGGCAACTGAGTGCTTGCGTGCCAACTTCACCGCCTCACCGATTGCCCGATCCGCGTTCGGAGAGATGCGGTAATTGGCGAACAACGGCTTGTAGCGGTCGCTGCTCTCGGCCAGAGCACTGGATCGCAGCTCGCTGGGGCCAGGATTCCAGTCTCTCCCTGGAAGCCAACCCCAGGGATCCAATCCGTTCCAGCCGCTATCTCCCCTTTGGGTTGGCCGCAACCAGCCCGGCATCAACTGCACCAATAATCGCTCGCGGTTTGCATACACCGGATTCGACTGGTATCGCCGCATCTTCCGTTCAACGTCTCCCGGGTCAGGAAAGTAATCCCGCACGATCGCACGGTCAATCGGATAGAGCCGCTCTGATCCCATGCGATTGGTCTCTGCCCAACCTCCTCCATCGTGCAAATAAGGCGGCCAATATTCGATCAGTACCGCGGCGGGACGCAATCCATCGGCAAATAATCGGTGGAGAATCATCAGTTCCACGATCGGTCCACCACCGAGCAGGCTCAGATTGAAGAACAGCGGATCTGGGCAACCAGGAACTCCAGGGCGAATGGCTTCCCAGGCCCCAGGGCAGATGCCCAGGGCCGTTCGGGAACTCCCCACGAACAATACGATTGGCCGCCCTGGATTCTCAGCGATTCGAGCCTGAAGCCGACGAATGCGCCGACCGTATTCCGGGTCGCGTATTCCGGGTCGGAGTTCATCGAGTAAGCACAACACACCGGCATTGATCGCGAGAGTTGCCAGAGCAAACCAGACCACCGCTCTCCCAGCCCTCAGCCGGGTCCGCATCCGTGGCGCAGGTCTGATCTGCCGATCGAATTCTCGGCTAAATCCGATGATGCGAGCCAGAAATGCAGGAAGAGAGCGAGTCACGCTGGGCACACCCTTTGGGTTTTACCAGTTTTGTAGGGTGGGTCGAGGCTTTGC
>DASZJS010000101.1:0-3708 GCA_035947935.1 Gemmata sp.
CGGGATCTTCTCAATGTCGTCAGATGGCAAGCGGTTGGCAACGATTGAAACCGAAAACACGGTTTTCGTATACGATGTGGATCGAGCTATGAAGATATCCTCTCACACATTCAAGGATGTTGTTTTCACGCCGGGATGGGAGAACATGGTGCCAGCCCCAGAGCCAAGATTCAGGAACTCTACAAGTTCTTCACTCATGTTTTCTCGCGATGGCCACCGCTTACTTGTGTGTAAAAATCCACAAGTATTTGGCTTCGGCGATGGTAGATTCACGTCGAATGACGGTTCCGGTCTCAATGTTGTGCTGAACGCCGATACTGGACAACAATTGCCGCCATTGAGCGACAAGGAATACCTCGAAACATCTCCAGGCTCGCGCAGCTTTACGGCAGATGGTCGCTTCCTCGCTCTCTCAGGACGCCGCTATCCCATAGCCAAAGCAACAGAGAAGAATCAACTTGGCGATCCATTCCCGTTCGTCCCAGAGAGTCCGAAAAACAAACCGCGCGAACGAATCCGGTTTGATGGGCAGACACCATTTCTTACTGTTTGGGATACCGAGACTGGGAAAGTGCTCACTACCTGGGAACGAAGAGTACCTTACCTTGCCTTCAACCCCGTTCGCCCACTACTTGCAGTATTGGAACCAAATGGCGAGGACATGCGCCTGGGGTTGTGGGATTTCTCGGCTGAGGATGCCGGGAAGAAATGACTGCGAACCGCATGAACCTTCTCGCTCCAGGTGCAACCACACCTACGCCTGGAGCAACATCATCTCCCATCTCGCACTTCAAGCCAACAATCATCGGGTATGATCGGAAGAAAAGGGAAGAATTCTCTTCCCAGCGCGACGCGCTCAACACTCATCGGCAAGAAGTTGATCGAAAGGGCGTGAGAGATGATCGCTGGCCGGTCAGCAGAAATACTACGACAACTCGAAAACACTGCGGCGAATGATCGCGAATTGCTTGCACGATTTGTGCGGGAACGAGATCAATCCGCGTTTGCCGAACTCGTGCGACGTCATGCTCCTGTTGTGTTGGGTGTCTGTCGGCGTGTGACTGGCCATCAGCAGGATGCGGAGGATGCTTTCCAGGTGGTTTTCCTGATCCTGGCCCGCAAAGCAAAAGCGATTGGAAATCCAGATCTGTTAGGGAACTGGCTGTATGGCGTAGCGGTGCGGGTGGCTCAAACCGTCCGTCGGTCGGTAGTTCGTCGCCGCACCCGGGAGATTGCGGTGAACACCATACCGGAACCACCCTCTTCACCCGTAACAACTCATTCCGAACTGAATCCGATTCTCGATGAGGAACTGGCCGCCCTGCCCTCCTGGTATCGCGAAGCAATTGTGCTTTGCGATTTGCGGGGAGTATCTCGGGAAGAGGCGGCAGCGGCGTTAGGCGTGCCGGAAGGAACGCTTTCCAGCCGGCTTGCCAATGGCCGCAAGAAACTGGCCATCCGCTTGTCGAAACGAGGCATTGCCCTTTCAGCCGCGGCGATCCCGACAGCTTTATCTGCCGCACAGGCAGTTGTGCCAACCGATTTGCTTGCGAAAACCAGTGTTCTTGTAGCGGACTGGATGGCGGCCGGAACAATTCCAAAACCACTTGCGTTGTTTACCGATGGAGGATTCACAATGCGAAAGATGCTCTTGTTGGGGCTATTCACGGCTGCGGTTGCTGTGGCGGGTGTCGTGTATGCGACTCAGCCAATACTAAACCCACCAACTACCGATCCGCTCAACAAACCTATCGTGGCAGTGAAACCCGAGGTGGTGGAGCAACCTGCCCCCGATGCCAAACCCGGAGACAAGCCGGTTGCCTTCACCAGTACACCCAGACTGTATGGTCGACTCAATATGAACTTTCATGGAAACATGACGGTTCTTTGGACCCCCCAAGGCAATCAACTCGCCGTTGCAGGAATGCAGTGGGGTTCAACAGAAGGTGGAGGCTTTAATCTCACGAAAGAACGGTTAGCAATACAGACCGTTACATTCGATCCCATGAAGGATAGATTCGCATTTCCTGAGGCGAATAGCCAACTTGTCGGCTTTACATCGGATGGGAAGCATTTCCTCACGGAACTTCGCGAGTACCAACTCGTAAGCGGATTCCACAAACTGGAACTATGGGGAGTCGCAAAAGTAGATAGTCTTTGGCCAGTTGTTGTTCGTACCGTCGAACTCGACCCGACAGAAACGCAAGGATACGCCTTTGCGGCCGATGGGAAGACCTTCCGAACGCTGGCAATTGAGCGCAATTCAAACACACGAGAAATCATCAAACTTCATGTACTGGAAATTGATGCCACGACTGGCAAACGGCTCAAATCACTTCTCACTGTGAATACCGGCACGTATGCGCTGTCGCCGGATGGCAAGCGTTTGGCAGCGATCGAGACAACAGGGAAGGAAAACTCTGTAATTGTTTACGACGTGGGACGAGCTACCAAAATATCCGCTTTCGTATTGCCCGAAGGGTGGGACATTGCGGCCGGGTCGTCTTCTGGCCCGAACCCATCAAGACCCGGAGCACCACCACGAGTTTTACGAGTAGGGCTATCATCCTCTTTGACGTTTTCACCAGATGGCCACAGATTATTGCTGTGTCGCGGAATGAATGACTCAACTTACAACTCAACGAATTCCTACGTAACAAGACTCGCGCCAATTGCAGGGGTGATTGGTTGGAAAGTTGTATTGAACGCTGACACAGGGAAGGCATTGCCAGCTTTAGCGGGTGTCGATCATTACATCGATAAGGATAGCTACGTCGATCGTGGGAATTACATTGATACGCTCCACACACCCCAGCCTTTCACCGCCGATGGTCGGCTCCTCGCGCTCTCGGGTACTCGCTACGTTGTCGAGACACAAACCCACGGGGTATTCGAGTCGAATGAACAAGCAATACATGTTCGGCTGGAGTCACCACGACAATTCCTGACGGTTTGGGATACGGATACCGGCAAAGTGTTGAAAACATGGGATATAAGCGCGAAGATCGCCTTTAATCCCGTTCGTCCTGTCCTTGCCATCCTCGAACCGAACGGAGACAACACTCGGTTGGGGTTGTGGGATTTTTCAGCCGAGGTTGCCGAGAAGAAATGACAGCGAAACGCTTGACACTTTCCACTCCGCGTGCGACCGTAACCACACCCACCACGCGGAGCAACACCATGTCCCAACTTGCACTTCGAGCCGCCACAGCAGCGGAGTTGATGAACCCGGGTCCTGTATCGCTCGACGCGAGCGCGACCGTGACTGAGGCGACGACTTTTCTTACCGAGCGAGCCTTCGGGGCCGCCGTAGTGATCGATGATGCAGGCCATCCGCTTGGAGTTGTGACCAAGACGGATGTCCTTGTTCACGCAAGGCAAAGGCGACCCGGGCTGGAACCCGATGACACGCCTGTGACTGAGTTCATGACGCCCGCGGTCTTTTCTGTTCGTCCCGAAACGCCTGCCCGCTCCGTCGTGGAACAACTTCTGGCTTTGAATGTCCATCATCTCTTTGTCGCGGACGCCGCAGGTGTAATTATCGGTGTCATCAGCCCCGTGGATGTCCTTCAGAAATTGGCTTGAATGGAAAGGCTATCAAAGGCGTGCCGGCTTTGTCCTGGTTGTTCCTCCGTGCGCGCGACTTGTGATTGATTGCAACTGAGGCGATTCGATTGGGAAGGAAAGACAGGAGTTCTTGTCTTGCAG
>DASZJS010000102.1:0-8538 GCA_035947935.1 Gemmata sp.
ACTGCATCATCCCGCCAAACAGCTTCGCACTTGCGGAAACGGTGGAACACATTGAAGTTCCACGGGATATCCTGTGCATCTGCGTGGGGAAAAGCACTTACGCCCGTTGTGGTATCATCGTAAATGTTACGCCTCTGGAACCCGAGTGGCGCGGGCGAGTTACGATCGAAATCAGCAACACCACTCCCCTTCCCGCGAAGATTTACTCGGGTGAGGGGATTGCGCAAATTGTGTTCCTGAAAGCCGAGGATATCTGCCGCACGAGCTATGCTGACAAGAAGGGCAAGTATCAGGACCAAGCTGGCCTCACTCTTCCGTTCGTCCCTGGCACTGACGACCGATCGGGGTAAGAATGACAACTACACCACTGGACCGCCGGCTCGACGATCTGTACATTTGCTTCGTGATAGTGTGCAGTTGATTCCATTCCGGCATGTCTTTTTCCCGTTACTTTTTTCTCCCGTATAACTGTCTCAGCGGTGGGGAGATTCCCACCCACAGTGCTGCTACCACGGATGTCGCCATGCAAATTACTCGCCGCTTTACCCGCGAAGGGCAAGACCCATTTGTCAGCATCACGTTCGCCCCGCGAACTTCCATAATCCGGAATCCCAACGGGTCGGTCGTTTTCGAGATGAAGGACGTGATGGTGCCTTCGGGGTGGTCGCAGGTGGCGGTCGATATTCTTGCGCAGAAATACTTCCGCCGAGCCGGCATCCCAGACTGTTTGGAACGGGTTCCCGAAGAAGGCGTCCCGACGTGGCTCCGTCGAAGCGCTGCCGAGACTCCGGACGCACCGACCAGCGGCGAAACGGATTCCCGTCAGGTCTTCCACCGACTGGCGGGGGGCTGGACCTATTGGGGTTGGAAGGGTGGCTACTTCTCATCGGAGCGGGATGCACGCGCGTTCTACGATGAGACCTGTTACATGCTGGCAGCGCAGATGGCAGCGCCGAACAGTCCGCAGTGGTTCAACACGGGCCTGCACTGGGCCTATGGCATCGAAGGGCCGCCCCAAGGGCACTACTACATCGATCCGCACACGACAGAGCTGAATCGCTCCACCTCCGCCTACGAGCGCCCAGCGCCGCATGCCTGCTTTATCCAGCAAGTTTCAGATGATCTTGTCAACGAAGGCGGGATCATGGATTTGTGGGTTCGGGAAGCGCGGATTTTCAAATATGGTTCGGGTACGGGATCGAATTTCTCTTCCCTTCGCGGCGAAGGGGAACCTCTTTCGGGAGGTGGAAAATCGTCTGGCCTTATGAGCTTTTTAAAAATCGGCGATCGGGCTGCTGGGGCAATTAAGAGCGGTGGGACGACACGTAGAGCGGCGAAGATGGTCGTTCTCGATCTCGACCACCCGGATATTGAGGATTTCATCACCTGGAAGGTGACCGAAGAGCAGAAGGTCGCGGATCTGGTCACGGGCTCACGCTTGATGAACCGACACTTGAACGCGATCCTTCGAGCAATTCAGACACACCCGAACGCGGACGAGAAGTACGACCCGAGTCACAACCAAAATCTACGCAAATCGATCCTCGAAGCTCGCTCGTCACTCATCCCCGAGAACTACGTCGCCCGGATGCTGCAACTCGCCAAGCAGGGTTTCACCCACGTTGAAGTGGAGGAGTACGACACCGACTGGAACTCGAAAGCGTATTACACCGTCTCGGGCCAGAACAGCAACAACTCGGTGCGGATCACCAACGAATTCATGAAGGCTGTGGAGACAAACGGCCCATGGCATCTCTACTGGCGAACGGAACTGGAGAAAGCGAAGAAGCAGAACCGCGCTCCCAAACCGAAGAAGACGCTTCAGGCTCGCGAGTTGTGGGACCAGATTGCATTCGCGGCCTGGAGTTGCGCAGACCCCGGCGTTCAGTTCGATAGCACCTTCAACGAATGGCACACATGCCCTGTCGATGGCAAGATCAATGCAACAAATCCGTGTTCCGAATATGCGTTCCTCGATGATACCGCATGTAATCTCGCTTCTTTGAATTTACTGACGTTCTTTGACACGAAGGCCGGCAAGTTCGACATTGAGGCGTACAAGCACGCCGTTCGCATCTGGACTCTGATTCTCGAAATCAGCGTGTACATGGCTCAGTTCCCCAGCCCCTCCGTTGCACAGAAATCCTACGATTTCCGCACTCTCGGGCTGGGCTATGCGAATCTCGGTGCCCTGCTCATGGTTCAGGGCATTCCCTACGACTCGATCGAAGGTCGGGTGCAGTGTGGCGCGATCACGGCCATCATGCACGCCGGGGCTTACGCCACGTCAGCGGAGATCGCCTCGGAGGTCGGGCCGTTCCCGCGCTATCAGGCAAATCGCGACCACATGCTGCGCGTGGTCCGCAATCACCGGCGCGCTGCTTACAACGCCGCTCCTGCCGAGTACGAAGGGTTAACGGTTGTCCCGGTCGGCATCGATGCTCGATATTGCCCCGCTGAGTTGGTTGCTGCGGCACGAAGTGAATCCGACCGGATGCTGGAGCTTGGCGAAAAGTTTGGCTATCGAAATGCCCAGGTCACAGTGATTGCTCCAACGGGCACTATTGGCTTGGTCATGGATTGCGACACGACCGGGATCGAGCCCGACTTCGCTCTAGTGAAGTTCAAGAAGCTTGCTGGGGGTGGTTACTTCAAGATTATCAATCAGTCGGTGCCGCCCGCGCTTGCGAAACTCGGGTACGCGCCCTGGCAGATCGATGACATTGTTCGGTACTGCCGTGGTGCCGCCACGCTTCAAGGGTGCCCGCACATCAACCCGGTCACTCTCAAGGCCAAGGGATTCTCGGATGAAGTCATCCACAAGATCGAGGAGCAACTCCCAGGCGCATTCGAGCTACAGTTCGTCTTCAACAAGTGGACGGTCGGCGAGGACTTCCTCCTGGGCGTTCTCAAAATCCCAGTCGACACGTTGAACAACCCGACATTTGACTTGCTCATTCATCTTGGGTTCACCCGCCAGCAGGTGGCCGAAGCGAGCACCTATGTTTGTGGCACAATGACCATTGAGGGAGCCCCTCACCTGAAGCCGGAGCATTTGCCGGTCTTCGACTGCGCAAACAAGTGCGGCAAGAACGGGAAGCGATTCCTGGCGTGGGAATCGCACATCCGGATGATGGCCGCGGCCCAGCCGTTCATCAGTGGGGCAATCTCCAAAACGATCAATATGCCGCACGATGCCACACTCGATGACGTGAAGAAAGCGTACTGGCTATCGTGGCAGTTGATGACCAAGGCGAACGCCCTCTACCGCGATGGGTCGAAACTGAGTCAGCCGCTCAACTCGGTTGCGGATTCGTTCGAGGCCGCACTCCTGGCCAGCGTTACCGACGAACCGGAGGCGAAAGAGGAACCAAAGGCCGAGCCGGTGAAGATGGCAGAGAGGATCACCGAGAGGATCGTTCACCGTTACATCGCTCGGCGTCGCCGGCTACCCGATCGCCGCGCGGGGTATACGCAGAAAGCCCGCATCGGCACGCACAAGATGTACATTCGCACGGGCGAATATGAGGATGGCACGCTCGGTGAAATCTTTATAGATATGCACAAAGAAGGGGCTGCGTTCCGGAGTATGACAAATTGCTTCGCGATCGCCGTCTCACTCGGTCTTCAACATGGAGTGCCACTGGAAGAGTATGTCGATGCCTTCTTGTTCACTCGGTTCGAGCCGAACGGGGTTGTACAGGGGAACCCGTACATCAAGATGTCCACCTCGATCATCGACTACATCTTCCGGGAACTGGCAATCACATACCTCGGGCGGCACGACTTGGCGCATGTGATGCCCGAAGACCTGCGAGCGGATGCTCAGCACGACCCGGACGATGATCCGGACTTCGACTCGGAAGAGGTGATTTCCGAGCGAACGGTGGATGCGAACTCAGCAGAGCAACCGAAGCACTCTCTGGCACCACCGCGTTCCACGCACCTGAAGCCGAATTCGAGTGGCTACCCTGGGAGCGAACTGGTACCAATTCCTCCCCCGCGCGCCCCGAACGGCAATGGGAATGGAAAGGCGAATGGAAACGGCGGTAACGGGAATAGTGGGACTGTCAGCGCGCCCCAGCGGGGAAGCTATACGCCCGTTGCTGGTACGCAGGCCGACAAGATCCGGATTGCCAAGCAGATGGGTTATGAAGGCGATCCGTGTCCGAACTGTCAGGCATTGAAGCTGGTCCGTAGCGGTGCGTGTGCGAAGTGCGACAACTGCGGCGAAACCAGCGGCTGTAGTTGAGTTGTGGCGTCCGATGGTTTGTTGTGCAAGTAGCCCGCCACTGTGTGGCGGGCTACCGTGGAAAAAGCCAGGCGACCCGTAGCTGCCATCGCGCTGAATGGTATTAAGGATCTGTAACTTTTTTTGTCGCGGTTGGCCTCACACCAACTCGCCGATCACGTCGCCATAGGGCAGCATCGGCATCGGGCGGCCGCTGCCATCGGTGAAACTCGTCCGGTTGTAATCGATGTCAAGGTGCGAGAACACTGTCGCCCAGAGGTCGTTCGGCGTCAACGGGCGATCCTTCGGCATTTCCGCTCGTGCTGTCGTGCTGCCAACCACAACACCCGTCTTGCAAGCCCCACTCACCAGGATCGACATGGCCTGTGGCCAGTGATCCCGGCCCGGCCGGTTCTTCGTGTATTCGAGCTTGGGCGTTCGTCCAAACTCGCCCGTCACCACAAGCAGCACGCGCTTGTTCAGCCCCCGGCTATAGATGTCTTCCACGAGGGCGGAAATCGCCTGGTCCAGAAACCCGAGCTTGTACTGCGTGTCCTCGAAGATGTGGCAATTGACGGCGTGGGAATCCCAGTTGTAGCAGTGGTTTTCCTTGAGCGAAACTCCCGGTGGGGTAGCGTTCTCCATCACCATCGTCACCCAGGTAGCTCCTTGTTCCACTAGCCGCCGGGCCATCAGGGCACGTTGGCCGTAGCGGTGCATTCCGTATCGGTCGCGGAGTTTCTGCGGTTCCTTGGAGAGATCAAACGCTCCACGGGCCGTGTCGGTGGTAACGAGTTCCAAAGCCTGCCCGCGAATCGCATCCATTCCGGCAGCCATGCCGGAAAGGTCTGGCCCGGCGAGCGGTTTATCGACCGTGTTCAGGAGTGAGAGCCGGTCTTTCAGCTTGTCTTCGGTGCCCTTGAGCAGCGAGAGATTGCGAACCTCGAACTGTGTATCGGCCGGATCGCCGGGGACCATGAATGGGTATGTTTGAGGGCCAAGGTACGCCGCACCGAAGCTGAACACATCGATCCCCTGTCGCCCTCCATCCACCCCGGCGATGTAATTTGGGACCGCGGCCTTCTTCCCCTTCAACACCTCCGCGACCATCGAACCGACCATCGGAGTGTCGTTGACGAATCCGGCCGGTTGAAGCGGATCGCGGCCCGTAAGGAACCGCTTGTGTCCTCCTCCGTGGTCGGCAAACTTGTGCGCAACCGACCGGATGATGCTGAACTTGTCGGTGATTTTTGCCAGTTGCGGCAGGTGTTCGCAAATGTCGATGCCGGGGACATTCGTTTTGATTGGGTTGAACGCTCCGCGGTATTCGGCGGGAGCGTTCGGTTTCATGTCGAACGTATCCTGGTGCGGCGGGCCGCCGGGCAGCCAGACGAAGATCACAGCGGGGTCGTTTGTGGTGTGGTCTGAACCACGGGCACGCTGCGCTGCGATTGGCCCAAGGCCCAGGGAGCCGAGAGCAACGGAACCGAAGCGAAGGACATCCCGGCGGTTGGGGCCAGGGCAGGAAAGATTGGCTGACTTCATCGCGACAGGCTCCGCATGATGGCGGGAGTGCAATTCGGCGGGTACGTTTACGATAGTCGAAGGGTGATCGGGGGTCAAATGGGGAAAAGGGGCTTCGCTTTGCGAAGCAGGGGGCAAGGGGCAAGCGGCCAAGGCATCATCATCGGACTCATAACCTACTAGAATTCACCGAAACCCTCATCGAGACATCGTCGGAGATACGCATTGGGACTTCTGCAATTTGCCGGTAACGTCGGGCTCGCCCTGCTATTCGGTATCTTGATTGGTGTGGAGCGGCAGGTTCGGAAACACCCTGCCGGACTGCGAACGAACGCGCTGGTCAGCGTCGGGGCTGCGCTGTTCGTCTCTCTCTCCCAGTTGTTGGACGATAAAAACAGCCCGACCCGGATCGCCTCGTATATCGTGAGTGGCGTGGGATTCCTTGGTGGCGGTGTGATCTTGAAAGAAGGAATCACCGTCCGCGGGCTGACCACTGCCGCTGGTTTGTGGTGTAGCGCGGCAGTTGGCACTCTGGCCGGGGCAGGGTTTGGCTCGTTCGGGGCCGTTGGCACGCTGTTCGTTCTGCTTGTGCTGGTCGTTCTCCGTCCGCTTGCCAACTGGGTCGATGCACGGCAAAGGCAGTTGGTGATACCCGAAGCCGATTACCAGATTCGAGTAGCATGCGATGCCAAGGACAGCCTCGGGGTACGGACAATCCTGTACCGCCATGTGACCGGGCACCCCGGACTGGTGGTGACCGGGGTCACGAACCGGAAGAAGAAGAGCCGCAAAAGAATCACCGTGTTGGCCAATGTTCACGCCAACCCGGCCGATGACAAGGCGATCCTGGAAGTGATCAGCCGACTGATGATCGAACCCGGCGTTCTCGCGGCACGTTGGGAAAGACTCCCGGAAACGAGTGAGTGATGGTAGAGGCAGGGCAATTGAGCCCAGGCCTTCGACCTGGGACAGAACGAGCCTTTCAGGCTCGGATCGCGGCCTGAAGGGCCGCTTCTATCAGCCCAGGTCGAAGGCCTGGGCTCTCTTTGTGTCACGTTTTCGGGACTAACGGGTGACGCACTCACCCGCCCCGGTATACACTGCCCGCATGGACACCCACGGATTCCTTCGCGTTGCAGCCGCATCCCCGGACCTCCGGCTTGCGGACTGTCCCTTCAACGCCGATCGCACACTTGCCCTCATGGCTCGTGCCGAGGGGCAAGGCGTCAACCTCATTGTCTTTCCCGAGTGCGGACTTACCGGCTACACCTGCCACGACCTGTTCCATCACCAGACGCTCCTGAAAGCCGCCGAGGATGCGCTTGAGCGGGTGGTCGAACGTGGGGCGAAAATTTACCACGGAGTTGCTGTTGTCGGGTTGCCGCTGGGGGTTGAGGGGCAAGTCTACAACTGTGCGGCAGTGATTCACGATGGGAAGATACTCGGCATCGTGCCCAAGACATATCTGCCGAACTACAAGGAGTTCTACGATGCGCGGTACTTCTGCCCAGCCGACAGCGCGGTGTTCACCGATGCGATGGTAGCCGGGGAGAGCGTGGCGTTCGGAACCAATTTGCTTTTCGATTGCCGCAATGTGCCCGGCTTCACGCTCGCGGTCGAGATTTGCGAAGATCTCTGGATGCCCGTACCGCCCAGTTCTTTGGCAGCGGTCATGGGAGCAGCTGTGTTCGCCAACCTCTCAGCGAGCAACGAGGTCATCGGCAAGGCGGGTTATCGGCAACAACTGGTCATGAGTCAATCCGGGCGTTGCCTCGGAGCCTATGTGTACGCCTCCTGCGGCGTTGGTGAATCCTCCACCGATATCGTCTTCGGTGGGCATTGCCTGATCGCCGAGAACGGGACGCTGCTGGCGGAATCGGAGCGATTTCACCGTGGCGGGCATCTGCTCGTTACCGACATCGACCTCGATCGTCTCATCCACGACCGCATGCAGGCGAACAGCTTTCACGACACCAACCGCATCTCGGATCTTCGTTTCGGGAAGTACCGGAACCTGAATTTTGAACTCGAGCTCTCCTCCCGCGAGCCAAAACTGTTGCGAACGGTTGAAGCAGACCCGTTCGTTCCGAATAACCCGACCACGCGCGATGACCGTTGCCGCGAAATCTTCCAGACGCAAGTTGCAGCGCTCGGTCGCAGGCTGTCGCACGTCGATGTCCCGCCACTCTCGATTGGTGTATCCGGTGGCCTCGATTCGACGCTCTCGCTCCTTGTCGTTTGCAAGACGCTCGACGATCTTGGAGTGCCACGCGATCGGCTGCGGGCTTTCACGATGCCCGGATTTGGCACCACCAGCCGGACGAAAGGAAACGCACATGCCCTCATGCGAGCCCTCGGCGTTTCCGCTCACGAGTGCGACATCCGCTCCATGTGCTTCGAGCAAATGAGAGCGCTGGGACATTCGCCGTTCGGCTTCAAACTGGAGATCGAAACGATGGAGTCGCTCACCGAAAAATTGCGGCACTTACCCCCAGATAACCGTTCCGATCTGGTGTTCGAGAACGTCCAGGCGCGCGTCCGAACAAGCCTGCTGATGAACGCCGGGTTCGTGATCGGGACAGGCGACCTCTCCGAGTTGGCGCTCGGCTGGTGTACTTACAACGCCGACCACATGAGCATGTATAATCCGAACGTCAGTATCCCCAAGACACTGGTGAAATTCCTGGTGAAGTGGGCCGCCGAACACGAGTTTGAAGGCGAGGCACAGCGAACGCTTTTGGATGTGGTAGATACCGAAATTTCTCCCGAATTACTGCCAACCG
>DASZJS010000103.1:0-6113 GCA_035947935.1 Gemmata sp.
GAAAGTACTATCTTGCCGAGTCATCCTAACCATATTCAGGGTAACACGAGGCTGTGCTTCTCTATCTTTCCCAGGTTACTGCCCAGATTATCCAGTCACCTCCATGTTACGGGTCAAAAACTTGTGGGCATACCTATGCACACGTGGGCAGACTGTCAGCAGTTCGGGGTCGCTGTCATGGTTTGTCATGGTTTGTCAGGTTTTTTTGGCCTCTTGGAACACGACCACCGGCAGAAATAATCACTTCAATCATAAACAAACTCTTGATTTGGACTGGCTGACCAATCCTCTACCTATCCATGTTCTTGTCCCTTGATGACATCGTCCGAACAACCTGTCGTTGGGGAGCAGGTCGGGATGAATGATTCATCGTGCGACCCAACCGCACCCGGAAGCCACTCAATCCCCTTCCACCCGCAATGATGCGACGATGGCGCGCAGAACCGGGTCGTTTTGTTCGTGGTCGAACTCGCTTGTCTGGCACATCACCAACAGTGGACCAGATGAAGTTTCCAGGCAGCGCGTACGACAGACAATTGTGGTGTCAACGGTCAGGAAGTCGATGTCGTGTCCGATAGCCAGTTGTCCGGCAATCGTTTCCAATCGGTTTTCCGCATCCAACTCCTCGTACTCCGCCTTGAGAGCTTCGAGCGTCTGGTCGGCAAGGTCGGCCGGGTCGCGGGCATCGGGGCGGAGCGCGAAGAGGATGAACGCTGTGGCCGGGCTATAAACCGACACGGTCCACTCGGTATCTCCCGAGTATTCGGACTCGGCACGCCAGTTAGCCGGGTAGCGAAACGAAATGCCGGACTGGTTGAATTCGGAAATCATGGCCCTCTCCGATGAACTCACGGAGTTGCTCAGAAGAAAGAGGATTAGCCGCAAAAAGGCACAAAAAGCACAAAGGAAAACTGGAAAAACAACAGCGCGTTTTGATGCGCTGAAGAGATAAGGATTGTATCCTTTTGATCTGTTCAAACTCTCTTGTTTATTTTTGTGTTTTTTGTGCTTTTTTGCGGCCATTCAACTTTGTTTTTCCATTCTACGCTACCCCCTCCTGCGTCTCCTTCACCAACTGATCGACCACGGCCCGGGTGGAATTGGTCTTCTCGAATGTCTTCAGTTGCCGGTCGGCACTCGATCCACTCTCCAGAATTTTATACGCGTATTCGATCTCCTTGCGTGTGCCGAGTTCATCGATCACGTCCCGGAGGAACCAGTCGATCATTTCGTGAATCAAGTCGCGTACCGGCACTTCTTTCTGCTTTCCCAGGTCGAGGAGTTTCCCATCGAGTCCGTATCGCACCGCCCGCCACTTGTTTTCCTCGATCAACTCCGTCGGATAAATTCGGAATGTGATATTATCGCGTCGGAGCTTCCACAACTTGGCAATGATCGCCTGGAACAGCGCAGCGATGCACACCGCTTCATCCACCTTCGTACACACATCGCAGATCCGAAATTCCAGCGTCGGGTAGCGCCAGTTCGGTCGCACATCGTACCAGATTTTCGTTCCATCCGGGATGCAGTTGGTTCGGGCCATTGTGTCCACCATTCCCGAGTACTCGCTCCAGTTCTCGAAGAGAGGGGTCATACCCGAACGGGGGAAGTGACGGAAGATGATGGATCGATACGACTTCAGTCCGGTGTTGCGACCAATCCAGAATGGCGAACTCGTGGATAGGCAGAGAATGTGCGGGGTGAAGTATCGGGCCACATTCATCGCATCAATCAGGAAATCCCGATCCTCGATCCCGATGTGAACGTGGGTTCCGAAGATGAGCAATTGCCGGGCGAGATCCTGCATGTCGTTTTGGACGCCTAGATAGCGCTCGAACGGAGTAATCTCCTGCTTCTCCCACGATGAGAACGGATGCGTTCCGGCTGCCGCAATGACCAGCCCATGCCGATCGGCCAATTCGGTGATTGCTCGCCGCAGTTTGATGAGTTCGGCCCGGGCATCCGCGGGGGTCTGACAGATTTCAGTTCCGACTTCAACCATCGACTGATGCAACTCGGCCTTGATCTGCTCTTTCAGCGTCCGTTTACCATCCTCAAGCATCTGTGTGATGAACGACTTCAACTCCCCGGTCTCGGGGTCGATGATCTGATACTCTTCTTCGATCCCGAGAGTGAGTGACGGGGCATTCATTTGGCTTTTCGGGTGTTGTGAGTTGTTCGTCAGCATACCCAGGGTGCGAGTTGCGACCCTGCGAGGCTAAAAATCACCTGGCCTCCACCAGAAACGTCGGCACAGTGGAACCGCCGCCAGCAGTGACGTTCACCAGCGCCTCGGTCGAGATGCGCGTGAGACAGCCGTGCATGTACGACCCGAACGCCACGAAGGGATTGGTGTCGAGCATCCGGTCGAGAATTTGTAGGTTGCCATTCTCGAAGCTCGGAAAGGCCTCAGAGGGAATCCGGACCATCCGTTGCACGACATGAGGGCTCTCAAGAGCCGTTTTCACCGCTGCTTCCCAAAGTGGCTGATCCACCGTCCACCCGAGTACGATTCCCTTACCGCCGTAATCGTCATTCGGCTTCAACACGAGAATATCTTTGTTCGCCAGGGTCCACGGTACGAGGTCGATTTCGTTTCCATCGATCAGCGTCTTCCGTTCCTCCAGGAGTCGCGTCCACGGAATGTGTTTGGCGATTGCTCGGAGTTGTTCATCCGCGAACATCCCGGCGTTTCGTTCGTCCGACAGGACGGCAAGCGATGCTTTCTTGAACAAAATCTTGCACCGGAACGAGTTGACCATGCACACAGCGCGCTCACGAATGGCCCGCACCACCGGGTGATTCATTCCCCCACGCTCGATTAGCTCACTGATGAGAACCCGCTTGTAGATCAGCGTGATGTGATAATCCCCGGCCATCAACTTGCCATCGGTGTATTCGCAATCTTCCGGATCGACGATCCGCGCTTCAAAGCCCATCGCCCGAAAGTAGTCGTAGAAGAGGACGAATTCGCTGAACGTCGGCACTTCCCGCCAATCGAGTATGGCGATCCGCGGTGGATCGCACGTATTCCCCTGCCACTGCCGGAACGAGTCTGTGAGGGCGTGCAGAACACCGGGCTTGGCGGGGATTGGCCAGACGAGGAATCGCCGCTGGAACTCCTGGAACACCGGCAGGCCATAGAAGAGTTCGCTGAGGGCATCCGAGTAACCGGCCCCGGCAGGAGTTTCCGTGTTGAACTCGGTGAACATCAACTCGTCATCCGACACGAAGAACGAATCGAACCGGCTGGTTGGGCTGGGGTCGCGATAGCCCGGGTTGATGGAGAGGAGTTCGTCTTCCCAGTCCCGGAGACGGTACTGGAGGCGGAAGGTCGGGTCCACCAGAGCGCGGTCATACGATGCCTGGAATGCGGGGAGCAGGACACTAACGGTATTGTGCAGCAGCCGGTACTGAGTGGGGGTCAGGAAACGCGGACGCAGAACGGTACAGACCGGCCGCGTACCAAAATGCAACCCGCGGAGTTGCTGGGCCTTATCCAGCGCTGTCTGCGAATCGGCCGCGAGATTCGATCCCGATGCGAGCAGGTCGTGATATGCGGTAATGGCATCCGTTGACATGGTGCGCCTCCAGCTTTCACTTCCAGCTTGCTGGGTAATGCTAGGTCTTGTAGGGTGGGGTCGAGGCTTTGCGAGCCCCACCATCTTCGTTTTCGTGGTTCTGGTGGGGCTCTAAAACAGCTTACTCCACTTCAGTTCGGTCAATTGCGGGCTGGGGTTCTGGGCGCGGTCGATGACCAGGTCGGCCATCTTGGCCACCACCCAGTCAAAGTATGCCGGAGTGAGCGAGTTGATATCCATGTCGGGTGCGGGATTCATGAAGTCGATGGCATACGGCACTCCGTCCTTGATCGCCCACTCGACGGTGTTCATGTCGTACCCCAGAGCCTTCACCAGTTTGAGCGAATCATCGATCACTCGCTTGCGAAGCCCAGGATTGAGGTAGTTTTCATCGGCGATATATCGCCGGTTGTGAGTATCGTAAGGCATCGGCAGCACGATATCGCGACCCAGGCACATACACCGGACGTACTGCTCCCACTTGATGTACTCCTGAGCGATCATGGTCAGCAGCCCGGAGCTGTCGTAGTAGCGAATGAGTTCCTCGACCGAGTGGCAGACGTATACGCCCCGCCAGCCGCCACCGTGGGCATCCTTGAGGATGCAGGGGAGCCCCACGTAATCCACGATTGCCTGCCAATCCATTGGGTAGATGAGGTTCCGCAGGCTCTCGGTTTTCACAATCCCGGGGACGTAGTCCTTGTTTGGCAGGGCAATCGTTTTGGGGTGAGCCAGACCGAGCTGCGTACACAGGGAAGCCCCAAAGAACTTGTCATCCGCCGTCCACATGAACGGGTTGTTGATGACTGTGATGCCTTCCAGCACGGCGTGTTTCAGGTAGCTCCGATAATAGGGCACCTCGTGCGAGATCCGATCCACCAGCACCGCGTAGGGAATCTTCTCATTCATGCGGGTGCCGCCAAGTTTGACAAACTCGGCAACTACACCAACATTGCGGCGATTCACCTCATCGATGAACTTGGGTGGGAACGACCATTCCCGACCGACAATCACGCCAACCTTTTTCACATATCACCTGTTTCACCTGTTGGTTGTTGGTTGTTAATTGTTGAGGGTGTCAGGCCATCACATTTTCCAATTAACAACCAACAACCAACAATCACCCTTCCCCACCGATATAGAGGTTCACCATTTTGTGCCAGACGGGCCAGTCGTGGGCGAAGCCATCCCACTCCCGCAGCGCGTTTCCGATTCCCTTGCCCCACAGTTTACCCGACAATTCGCGGTTCTGATGAACGAGTCGATCGCCGCTGCCGACAGCCAGAATGATGTTTTGGTGGCGGAGACGATCGAGTCGCCATTCCTCGTGTTCGTTCGGGATGAAATCGACCGGGTTTTGGAAATACACCGTTTCGTTATGGTAGCCGCCGAGGAATCCTCTGATGTCGGTCAGCCCACTCATGCTCAGGATGCGATGAACCTTGTCCGGGTGCCGTAGTCCAATGGATAGGGCATGGAACGCCCCGAAGCTCGCTCCGGTTAGCACGACAAACGGGTGCCCATTCCGCGACTGCGTCCAGGGTAGAACCTCGTTAATAATGTAGGAAGTGTACTGCTCGTGTCGCCACGCTCGTCCCCCGGGATGTTGGTGGTAAGCGTACCAGCTTTCTGCATCCACCCCATCCACGCAGGTGAGATGGAGCCAGCCGTTGTTGAGATAGTGCGCCAGAGCCTGGTGCATACCACGGTTCTCCCACTCGAAGAACCGCCCGCGGGAACTCGGGAACGCGATGACCCGCGCCCCGCCGTGACCAAACTCCAGCAGTTCCATGTCCCGGTGGAGCGAAGGGCTCCACCATCGGTGATACTCTCGGTGCATGTCCCATCGAATCAAGTGGGTGATGAGAGGCAAGATACTCGGAGTATGCGGAGACGTTGCAGGTTCGGCAACGGAGCGCGAGGCGAAATGGAGCGTTCCGGATTGCTCGGTGGTGGGGTGGTGAGGGTGGAGTGTCGCGTTTTTTCTTTGGGTGTGTGGTGGTAAAAAAATAGGTTGTAGTGTTACCTTTGGTAAATCGGGAGTATCCCTTTCTCAAGCTGCAGGATCGTAAGATTAATCGATGTGGAGAAAATCTGATCCATAGAGTTTTTGTTGGCCCATGCTCCATTGGTTTTGTCCTGGCAATCCACCAGATAAGGGTACACAGCTGCTTTGTATTTGCTCCAGGTCAGCCATGTGCTTTTGTCCTCATTCGGGAACATTTTGCCATAGCGATCGTCGCCGAGGACATACACGAACTGGGAGAAGTAATAGCTCTGATAGTCATCGTGAGGAAGCCCTCCCTGGCCGAAGGGAATAGAGTCCTTGCAGAATCTGATCCATTTCTTGGCGAGTTCACTCTTGTATTGCCCAGCCCCGAACGAACAGGCAACCGCTGCGGCCGTAATCGGCGTACGCTCTTGGCCGGCTACGGCGTTTCCATTCGATCGGACATAGCTATAGATCACTCCACCCTTGCACGTGGTACACGCTTCGAGATAAGCCATCGCCTTGTCGATTGTCTCCTTGGG
>DASZJS010000104.1:0-4406 GCA_035947935.1 Gemmata sp.
CTCCTCACCTGCGATGAAGTGCCGCAGGTGAGGGGTCTTTCTCCACTTGAATGGTCCTGAAGGATGACCTCATGCTATTGGAAGTGCGGATGCAGCAACCATCCGCAGAAATCCTTTATCAAGTGAACCAAACGAAGGATGGTTCTGTCGTGTTACTCATGATCAATCGCGGCGTTGGAGATGTTCAGGTGGGTGGGACTTGTCGCACGATAGCCATTCCCGAAGCTGTCTGTGTTCTTAAAATGGTGTGGGCGGGGGTCTGAAGCTCAACGGTCGAGCAGGGTGCTCATAACGCCTTAGAAGTGGGTTCGACTCCCACCGGACCCAGTGATAGAAGTACAATCGGCCGAAGCAGTTAAAGCTTACCTTCCGGTGTTCGGAAGTGCGGTCGGAACCATCAGGAAAAGGCGTAGTACTACGCCATATCTGAGGGCTCCCATGCCGCGCAAGAAGAAGTCCGTCCCATCCTATCTCCATCATAAACCCAGCGGACAAGCCTACATCCGCATCAAGGTCGATGGGGTTCGCCAGGTGGTTTACCTGGGGAAGTACGACACCCCCGAGAGCCGTGAGGCTTACCGGCAAACGATCGCGCAACTGGAAGCGATCGGCCCCTCAGCGGTAATCAGTCAGGCCACCGGGACAAGGTTGACCGTGAACGAAATGTTTCTGGCCTTTCTGACCCACGCCGAGACTCATTACCGCGATCCAGATGGCTTGCCGACTGGTGAAGTCAAGTCGCTCAAGTTAGCGATCCGACCAGCCCGGAAACTCTTTGGGACGATCCCGGCGGCTGAGTTCAGCCCGAAAGCGCTGAAGGCTGTACGGCAAAGCATGATCGAAGCGAAACTGTCCCGAGGGGTTATCAATCGGCGAATCGATCGAGTGAAGCGGAGCTTCAAGTGGGCGGTATCGGAGGAACTGATTCCTGTCTCTGTTTACGAGGCTTTGCGAACCGTAACAGGACTTCGAGCCGGACGATCTGCGGCGAAGGAAAGCGAACCGGTAATGCCCGTGGAGATGGCCCATGTACAGGCCACTCTGCCATTCCTGAACCGACATCTCCGGGCAATGGTCGAGTTGCAGCGGTACACCGGCATGCGGCCGGGCGAAGTGTGCAAGTTCTCGCTGGTTGAGGTGGACCGGTCGGGTGAACTGTGGCTGTTCCAACTCTCCCGGCACAAGACGACTCACCGCGGCAAGGAACGGGTGATTCCTCTCGGACCCAGGGCGCGGGATGTGGTTACCGCGTTCCTCGTGGACGACAAGCCACCGCCAGCAGGGTTCGAGGCAATCAACCTCACCGACAAGACGGCCCGCCTCGTCGCAGCGGATGCTTACCAAGAGGCCGGGCGCGTCGATGATGCCAACTTGCTACGGAGCCAGATTCCTGTGGTGATGGTAGCCGGTTGCGTGATTGACCCGACTTTGCCACTGTTCAGTCCCAAGGACGCCCGGGAAGAACGGTACCAGGCACTCAGGACAAACCGAAAGAGTAAGGTTCCACCATCGCAGGTGAACCGCAAGGTAAAGAATCCAAAGCGGATGGCGGGCAGTCGGTATCGCACTGAAAGCTACGCACATGCCGTTCAATGGGCAGTCGAGCAGGCGGGGATTCCCCACTGGCACCCCAACCAGCTCAGGCACACGTTCGCCACAGAGGTCAGAAAGTCGCATGGGCTCGAAGCTGCCCAGGTTCTGCTCGGTCACAGTCGGGCGGATGTTACGCAGGTTTACGCTGAACGGAACTTGGCACTGGCGGCTAAGGTTGCGTCAGAGATCGGCTGAACTTAATCAGCTTCGCGTGTTCTTTCAACCTGTTTGTTGAAAGAACACGCGAAGAGAGGCTTGTGATGGTCGCCTACATCCAGCAATTGCTCAAAGAGATTAGAAACAGGATCTGGTGCGATGTCATCAAAGAGCGAGGCTCATTGATCGAAGTGCTTACGGAAGAGCTTAACAGACTTGATCCTCGGGACTTCCCCATCGATCAACAGTATGATTTTGTAGAACTGAGACGCCAGACCCGGCGGATTAACAATTTGTACCAGATTGATGAGTCCCATTGGGAGCTTCAGCAAGGCGTCATTGCATCCGCATCGGAAAAACAAAACCAACTACGTGCCAAGCTCAGTAACAAATCCGATCCCGCCATTTCGATCACAGAGGAAGAAACCAAAGCTTGGACAAGCGAAATCGAACGCCTTAAAAGTATTCTAAACAATCACCAAGAGGGGTTCCTTGAACTGCTTGGGCTCTGTGACAAGCTCATAATCATTCTCGGTACATATGGTGGCCAGGGTTCGTCACTCAATACCAAACAGTTCCCCTTCATCACCGACACTGAGTTGAAGAGCATTGTTGAACGCGACTACCGCTCCCTCATCATCGAACTGATTCCGTCTGGCGCGTGGAAGAGCGCCGTCATAATGGCTGGTAGCGTCCTGGAAGCCATCCTCTACGATCAGTTGACGAAAGATCCCGGGCAGGTGGCGAGAGCGATGGCAAGCCCCAAAGCACCCAAGAAAAAGGGCGGTGCGGTCAAGGACATCACCAGCGACGACAGAGAGGACGAGTGGACGCTTTCCAACTTCATCGAGGTAAGCGTCGATCTGGGAATCCTGCCCCAAGCTCGTGCAGATGCCATCGATCAGGTTCTTCGCGATTACCGGAACTTTGTCCACCCACGGAAGGAACTCCGCGCAGGCCATCCATGCACGGAAGCCGAGGCGGATCTCGCCAAAGGTGCGCTGGGAGCGGTTATCAACCACCTCACTCCCTGACACCAAGCCACATAGAGGAACGTCAATGGCATCACCAGCCGATCCTAGCCCGAAACATCCTGCTACAGTGTTCTACTCGTGGCAGACAGACCTACCGCCTTCGACGAACCGGAGCCTCATCGAGAAAGCACTGGAACGAGCGGTAAAAGTGATTCGCTCAGATGGATCACTATCCGTGGAACCTCGGCTCGATCAGGCGACTCAGGACGTTCCGGGTGCGCCGGACATCGCACACACCATCTTCGAGAAGATCGATAGCGCGGGAGCGTTCGTGGCGGATGTGAGCATCATCAATCCCAGTGCTGCACTCTTGACACCAAACCCAAACGTCCTCATCGAACTCGGCTACGCTCTCCACTCGCTCGGCAGGAACCGCATTGTGTTGGTGATGAACACGATCAACGGGCGCATCGAGGATCTACCGTTCGACCTCCGAGGAAAGCGTGTTCTGTCCTACGATCTTTCACAAGTTGGGAGCGATAAACCCGACCCACGGAAGAAGCTTCAAGATGGATTGGTGGAGGCCTTACGTAGCATCTTCGCCATGGTGACACCCACTGTGGCCAGTCAGACTTTGGCGAGTGTCAGTTTCAAGCCTACGAACGTAATCTTCGAGTTCATGGGACAGGATCGTGCGTTCAGACCATGCCCCGTCTCCCGGGCTGTGGCAATGTGCGTCAGGTATTGGGTGCAAATCGACATCTTCAACCCGCGATCGGAAGGCATTGGGCTAATGGATGTCCAAGTTCACTTTGAAAGGGATGGTCAACCACTTCACGTTTTGGTGCCATCTCAACACACTGGAGAAAGTCGAGCTGGCGGATCCTATTGCCCAAAGCTGACATCACTCACCTTGCCATCCCGCGAATGGACTAACATCACTCTCCAAGGCGGCGTCCCCGGGAGTGAAATACCGCTAATCGCCGATAGCAACAACATCTACCTCACGGCAAAATCCGTTGAAGGACAAGAGTTTCGGGTTCCTCTGGCAAACGGAATTACCGAGGGAGTCAGTTGCTCTTGATTCCTTACCCCTACTCTCTCATCCTTGAGGAGTCCGGGAAGGCGGGACTGATCATTCCGCCAAAGGCCGCGGGTGAACTGTGAGGCAGTGTTCCTCCTCGTAGTTCACCCCGGGCGCCCGATGACAGGAACGCAGGTATGGAAGCGTTGGCCCAACCCTTATATTTGGCAGCCTTGCGGCTCGCGGCTGCCCTTCGACACCCCTTTCCCACTTCGATTAAGGGTGTCTGGAAGTTGCAAGTACCCGAGGCACTCTTCCCGATCGAGCTGGCCACTGACGATGGAGGCACTTGGCGTGCGTTCGCGCTGAGAGAACTCCATCCCCTTCACGCCCTACTGATCGAGCAGATAACCGGGCTACGAGAAATTCGGTACGCCTTGCGTGAGTGTGCATTTTGCATTCGCGACTCGAACGTCAGCGGCCCCGCTGTGGAAGTTTCACGAGAGTTGCTTGGCGACATCTTCGCTTCAAAGTGGTTGGCGAATCGCTCGGTCGATCCCGAATACTCGGAGTGGGATGGTGAACGTGAGAGTCAGATTTGGGTTGAGTTCAGCGTGTTGGCTCCGAATGCTCACCTTGCAGACCAGATGGCTATTGCA
>DASZJS010000105.1:0-4196 GCA_035947935.1 Gemmata sp.
TCTC
The DNA here is from genome assembly GCA_035947935.1 of Gemmata sp. Classification (GTDB taxonomy): domain Bacteria; phylum Planctomycetota; class Planctomycetia; order Gemmatales; family Gemmataceae; genus Gemmata. The sequence continues at coordinate 5 of DASZJS010000105.1, forward strand.
GGGAGTCAATTCCGCCAGTCCGGCCAGGACATCGGCTCCCTGGAGGAGAATGTCCACATCGGCTGGAGTGAGGCGAATCTTCCCATGCTGGGCAGCGACCAGAGCGTCTTCCATGACGTGCGCCAGCCGCACGCCAAGTTCGATCCCGACGATTCGGGATGCACCCTTAATCGAGTGGGCGGCTCGCATCAGTGGTTCGATCCGTGATGGGTTCCCCGGGTCCGCCTCGGTATCCAAAAGCCCCCTGGAGAGTGTGTCGGCGTGGGTGCGCACCTCCTCTCGGAAGAGTTCAAACATGGATGGGTCGAGGTCGATCATCGGGTACGCTCCCGGATTGCATGGAACAGCTTGTCGTCATCGAGCAATCCAACCGAGCAGCCACGCAATGTAAACACACCCTTATTCATCTTGGCTGCTGCCCGCGACAGTGTCGGTGGTGCAGGGATGAGGTTCTTGGCGGGGAGTCGGTGGACCTGATCCACTTCGTCCGCAGCGAATACCCATCCTTCGGAATCCCTGCGAATGACAATGAGGCGCGGATTCTTGTTCTCCGCGTTTTTATCCGTCCGGATAATCCCCAAAAGCAAGTCGAGGCGAATGCAGAGATGTAACTCGCCCCGGATGTTCACCATTCCAGACAGGAGGCCGCCCCTATGAGGAATTCGGTGGGGAGTGCGCAAAGGGGTCACTTCCACCAGAACTCCCACGGGAAGTGCGAGCCATTCATCGATGAGCCGGAACACGAGAACGCTGAGTTGCTCGCCCCTCTCGTCGTTTTCCTCCGCACTGAGCCGAGCCGTCCACTCATCGAGATAATCGGGAGGAGAAGGGGCATCGAGGAATCGTCGCCCTGCCGCGGCAAACACCGGGCAATTGTGACAATGCGTGACCTTGGGAAGTTCGGGGCAAGAACGATCGCCCCAGACCCCGATTCGTTGCCAACATGCGTTCACAGCTGGGACAATGGGCAACGGATTGCTCATGCCTGATCCTCCTCCGCAAGTCTCTTGAGTCGCTTCTGAAGGGCAGCGGCCTGGGGAGCATCGCCGCGGGCATTGCAGAGGACGATCATGTGGGTCAACGCTTCCAGGTGGTTCGGGGCGAGGTAGAGCGTTCTGCGGAATGCTTCCACAGCCTCGGACGCATGACCTTCGGCCTGGTGAATTACACCAAGAAGTGCGTACGCTTCGGGTAGTACAACCTGAGAGCGGATCAACTCTTCGCAGGCGGCTCGTGCTTCGGCAAGCTGTCCCGCATTTGCCAAAGTCCGAGCCTGATCCAGCGAAGGAGTTACAACTAAGGGAGAAAGTGCCGGTATCGGAGGTTGCAGAGGAAGCGGATCGGGAACAGGGGTAGATCGTTGTTTTGCAGTTGGTTTCAACTTGACCGAATTGGGATGTGCTGCAACTAAAACGCCACCGCTTGCTGGAGTGGCTCGACGGAAGAGACCGAACTCAATCGGACCTTCCGAGACGAATTGCCCGGGTGGGAGGCGATCCGCTTCGGCTGGAGTCACGCAGAGGCGACCATCGGGCGCGAGGAGTCGATCCAGGGTTGCAATCGCTCGTTTGCGACCCTCTGTGGTCAGGTAGATGAACAAGTTCCGACATAAGAGGAGATCGAAGGGCAACTCGTTTGAAAAGAACATTGGATCGGTCACATTCCCCACTCGGAAGCTAACGGCTCGTCGGATATGGGGCAATGGACTCCAGTGGACGCCGCTTTGATGAAAGTAGGTTGGGCGGATATCTATGCCAAGTTCCCTAAAGGTGAATGCGGAATAGAGTCCAGCGGTCGCCTTCTTGACGTGAGAGTGAGATAGATCGGCACCTTCAATCTGATAACGAACTGAGGGAAGACCGCTCTCGTGGAGTGCGATCGCGAGTGAATAGGGTTCTTCGCCAGTGCTGCACGGTAGACTGAGTGCGCGAACCGGGAAGCCGGGTGGTCGGCCACTCGCGCAATCGGCAACAAACTGGGCCAGTCTTTGAAAAAGGGGTTGCCCACCGCGGAAGAACCAGGTTTCCGAGACGACCAACTCGGCAGCGAGAGCCTCAATCTCGTCCGGATCGGCGGTCAACAATTCCAGGTATCTTTCTGCGGTGGTTAGGCCATTCGCTTTCATGCGATTATCAATTGTCCGGGGCAAAACAGTTGATCCCAGGGCATCGGGGTCAATCCCGAGCCGGTCACGGATAACGGTTTCCACCCCCGGGACACTCATAGACACACTCCGGCTCGCCCTCACCCGCCAACCCTTTCTCCCACGGGGAGAGGGAGCTGGGGGGTGAGGGCGAGATTGATTAGCCCATCAGAACCAGCCGACACTTGTCCTAACAGCCAGTCCGGGTCAAGGAGACGGAGAATCCCAGCACCATCGGGCAAAGCTGGTCCAAGACCCGGACGACCTGGTTCACTGGGAAGCGGTTGCACCAGCCCCGGATTCACCTCGCGGATCTCGGCAACCTTAGTGGCAAGTAATCCTACAAGCGATTCCTCTGCGTTGAGTGGGTAAGGGAAGAGAATGATGCGGCTGCTCAGGTGTGGCGGACATTCGCCTGCGCCGGTCAAGCGGTGCAGATCGACTACGGGGACAACGCGACCGTGATAAACGAATACACCCGCGATCCACGAAGGGCCATCGTTCACTGCTGAAAGCCGAACCCGTGGAACCACCTCGCGAACGCGGCGAACATCCACCGCCACCTTGTCCTGACCAACCTGGAAGATGAGGGCAAGCATGGGGTGTTCTCTGCGACTATGCCCGTTCAGGTATGATTGCTCACGTTTTGAACTGGGCAATCTCCTGAGTCAATCCTTCAACTGATGTCCGCAAGTGGGCAGTGGCTCGCTCAAAGTCCTGGAGGGACTGGAGGCTGCGGCGAGTTGCTTCAGCAATCTGCCCCATCGCATCGTTGATTTGCTGGGCACCAACCGTCTGGTTCCGCATCCCTTCGTTAACCAACTGAAATCGACCACTCAGGCCTTGCACTTCGTTGATGATCTCCCATGTCATCTGGTTGATCTTGGTTATCTTTCCGACACCGGAACGAACCTCATCCGCGAACTTATCCATCTGCATCACTCCGGCTGAGACCGCATCCTGCATCTGCTTCACCATCGTCTCGATATCCAGAGTTGCAACGGCCGTTTGGTCCGCGAGTCGCCGAATCTCACGGGCCACGACCAGGAAGCCCCGACCGTATTCGCCAGCCTTCTCGGCTTCGATCGCCGCGTTGATTGAGAGTAGGTTCGTCTGGTCGGCCACCTTGGTGATAGTGGTGACCACGGCATTGATGCTGTCGGCTTTCTCGCGGATCATACCGAGCTTGGCTGACACGGACGCCGTGGATTCGACCAACTGCTTCATCTCGGTTGCCATGCGAGTTGTGTTATCCCGCCCACTTGTCGCAAGTTCAGAAGCATGTCCGGCGGACTGGCTGACCTCGTTCATCGTACCGGAGAGGTCTTTACTGGTTGCTGAGATTTCCCGAACCGAAGCGGCAACCTGAGTGGTGGAGGCACTGAGATTGTTGACCGTCTGTTCCTGATTTCGGGCAGTGGCTGCAATCTGTGAGGCTACTGAGAGGAGTTGGAGGCTCGATTCACGCACTTTGCTGACAATACCGTGTATTTTACCGATGACGGCGTTGATTCCGGAAGCAAGTTCCCCCATTTCATCCCGACCATCCACGGCCAATCGGGCCGTCAAATCTCCTGCCCCACTTGCCATTTGCTGCAAACGGGCGAGTAGCATGTGAGCGGAGTTGGCTATGCTTTTGATGACGAACCATCCGATGATCCCAAAGGTACCAACTGACACGATGCTCAGAATGATCGTGAGGTTAGACCAAAGATGAATCTGATCGTTGGTGGTTTCTTCTTCCGCCTTCGAGGCGGCTTCCACGGAACGCGCGGCGTCCTTAATGATTCGCGCATGCTCGCGGAACAAGGGAGCAATCTGGTTGTGGAGGACCGTTTTTGCCTTCGTCTTGGCAGCGGCATCGCCTTTCTGCCCCGCAGTGAAGTTGGGGAGGAACTCCTCATTTGCGAGCCGGAATACTTCAATCGCGGGTTGGTGCGAGGTTCTCTCCAGTGCTTCCCGTGCGGCAGGATCGATCTTGTGGGAAAGCCAGAACTTCCGCTGTTCCTCGTACTCCCTTTCATAGTCCTTATAGGCCCCCGTAATGCG
>DASZJS010000106.1:0-8021 GCA_035947935.1 Gemmata sp.
ACAGTGGAACGAGCATGAGAGAGGTGTTCCTCACCGGCCTGAGCAACGTTCTCGATACGTTCCCCAGGTGCGAGCGGTTCATCTACGTTTCCAGTACCGGCATCTACGGACAAACCAATGGCGAACCCGTGGATGAAACGAGTCCGACGGAACCAATTGAGGCATCGGGAAAGGTCGTTCTCGACGCCGAACGGCTCCTTTTGGAAAAACGGCCCGATGCAATCGTTCTCAGATTCGCAGGGATGTATGGCCCCAATCGGTTATTGCGAAAGAAACTGCTGATCGATGGTGAACCGCTCCTTGGCGACGCAGACCGATTACTCAACCTCATTCACATCGATGATGGTGTCGATGCCGTCCTTTTAACAGAATCCCGCGGAACGAGAGGTGAGACATACAACATTGCAGACGATGAGCCAGTGACTCGGCGAGCATTTTACACCTTTCTCGCGGAACTGCTTCATGCTGCTCCGGCCCGATTTGACCACCACTCCGAGCCAGGACATGCTCATCGCCGCGTGAGTAACGCCAAGGCGAAGCTCGCCTTGAACTGGCAACCGCGATATCCCAGCTATCGCACGGGTTTACCTGTCGCGGTGAAGGAATCGAAAGATGAGGGGAGCCGCCGATGAAGTAGGGCTCAATGAGTGGATACGGTGGAAAACGAGGCCAAAGAGAAACCCATCACCCCACACGTCGCTTTTCGGCAGCCCGTAGCATTTCGGCGGCTTCCTTGCGGGTGGTTTCGGAGCGCGATTCGCCGCGGAGCATCAGCGCCAGTTCCTCGATTCGGGCATCGTCCGTGGTCAGCGGCGATATCGTCGTAGCGGTTCGCTTAGTCGTGGCTGTTTTGCGGATCGCCCACTGATGCGCAGCATAACTTGCCACCTGCGGGAGATGTGTTACGCACAATACCTGATGCGATCGACCGAGTACCGAGAGCTTTTGCCCCAGCACATCGCCCAGCCGACCCCCCACGTTGGCATCGATTTCATCGAACACAACCAGCGTGCGAACCGGATCGTGTGCAGCGAGGACGGTCTTGATCGCCAGCATCGTCCGCGACATCTCTCCACCACTCGCCACCTTGCGCAAAGGTCGGGCCGGTTCCCCGGGATTGGCCGTGAGCATCAGTTCCAGTTGGTCGATCCCGGATGTCGGGATCTCACCGGCCATCGGATCATCGGGGAGAGCGATCAATTCAATCGCGGCATCGAGCTTCGCCTTCGGCATTCCCAGATCGATGAGATGTTTTTGTGCATCCCCCGCGAGTCGTTTCGCCACCTTCCCCCGGGACTTGCTGAGAGCAAATGCAACTTCCTTCATCGTGGCGTAAGCCGAGCGAAGATCTTCATCAATCCCGGTAAGATCATCTTCCTGGCGCTGAAGCTTGGTTTCCTTCACATCCAGGGTTGCTCGGTAGGCAATCAGTTCATCGGGCGTTTTGCCGTAGCGGGCCTGGAGCTTTTTCAGGAGCGCGATTCGCTTTTCGACTTCATCCAGCCGGTCGGGGTCGGCCTCGAATCGTTCCGATAAGTCGCGACACGTCTCGGCCAGATCCTGCACCTCGGGCCGGAGTGCTTCCAGCCGCTGACTCACTTCCTGGAGTTTGGGATCGAGTGCGGCCCAGCGGTTGGCGTCCTTTAGAAGTCGTCCGAGAACTTCATCCACCGCGCCTTCATCGTCGGCGAGTCGGGCCGCGACTGTGCCCGTGAACTGAGCGAGGCTCTGGGCGTGAACGAGCGTTTCCCGCTCCTTTGCCAAGGCGGTGAGTTCACCCGGTTGGATCTTGGCGTTGTCGAGTTCTTCCCGCTCGAATCGGATGAGGGAAAGGTCTCGGTGTCGAGCTTGCCGGGCCTCGGAAAGTTCCTTGTGCGTGTGCCGGAGGTCGCGGACACTGTTCGCACAGACTTCGTATTTTTTGCGCAGATCCGTGAGCCGGCCAAAGGCATCCAGGAGTTCGAGTTGATAGGCCGGTTGAAGTAGCGAGTAACTTTCGCGCTGACCGTGGACATCGACCAGCATTTCGCCAATGCGTTTGAGGGTGTTAACGGCGACTGGCACTTCGTTGACGAGTGCGGAACTGCGGCCCGATCGTGAAAGCCGACGGGTGAGGATGAGGTCGTCTTCTTCGACTGGAGTCTGAAGGATTTCGGCTGCGACTGCGCGCTGTTCGAGACGAGTCAGGTCGAAGCGCCCCGTGACGCGTAGTTCATCGGCTCCCGTGCGAATCAGATCGGCGTTGCCCCGTTCGCCGAGGAGCAACCCAAGAGCCCCGAGTAGGAGGGATTTCCCGGCTCCGGTTTCGCCGGTCCAGGCGCAGAACCCCGGGTGCAGTTCAACTCGCACATCTTCGATCAAGGCAAGGTTTTGGACGGCCAGTTCGCGGAGCATACCACAATGGTACGGGAGTCAACCGAACGGGTGAAGGTGGATGAGAGAAGGACTGGAGTGCAGGTTCCATGTTCCAAGTTCCCGACGCTTTCACATCGGGAACTCGCATTGGGATGCTATCAGTTACCCATCGTCCCGCGCGTTCATGAAGAATTGCAGGATATACCAGAACAGCAGAGCCAAGGAAGCGAACAAATTCAGACTCGCAGCAACGTACTGATCCGTCCCGTAGTGGTGGATGATGTTCGAGGTGTCATAAATGATAAACCCAGCCGCCAGAGCGACCATCGCGACCATGAACACCAGCCCCACGTTAAACCCGCCGATCATGGCTGCGACTAACAATCCCAGGGCCAGGAAGGAACACACCCACAGCACGGGGCCGAGGAAGGAAAAATCCTTCCCGGACCAGAACACTGCTGCCGTAAGCCCACCGAACACCGCCAACGTCAGCGTGCCAGCCTGAAGGGGCAGATGTTGACCGGGAAACTTCCACTCCGCGATCGCCAAGATCGGCAGGAAGATCACCACTTCGAGTAATACGTAGAGTGTGAGCCCAGCGTACTGGAGTGCAGGCGACGACCTCGACCGGGCCATGAGCTGAGCCGCGATCCCACCCACAATGAACAGCACCATCAAGCCGAGCCATGCCCCATTGAAGGCGAACATCGTTTGCAGGATGTCGGCACCGAGACCGGTGCTGAACAGTACAGCTTCGATTCCAACAAACACGGCAACCGCCGCTCCCAGGTGGGCGTAGGTGCGACGAATAAACCGCACTCTTTCGCTTACTGGAGCAGCCGCAACGGTTTCACGGTGGTAACTATCGACGAGATAACTCATTTTGCGCCTTTCCCGGGGCAGGATGTGAACGACCCCCGGCGGTCATACCCACTTTACGCATTGGACCTGCCCAACGGCAAGCCAGCTTGGATGAGGAAGCTTTGCGAGTGGTCCTTTGGATTGCGGCCAATCTTCGGCTATGGCGAATGGAGTGCTGGATAGTTAGAATATCAGAGTTGTGCAGATACTTCGGCCCGGTTTGCCGTGATCGACACCCCAACTCCAACGACACCCGCACCCACTGCCGGGCTTGCAACCCCGGCAGCGTTGGCACCGATTCCGACTGAACCTGCTCCCCCCGCGGCAGGTACTTCCTGGCACGCGCAAGTGGCGCTGGGCCTCTTCCTGGTCATCACACTGGGATTACTAGCATTTCGAGGTTACGGCAACGGAATTGGTGCGCGGCCAACCGAGCGGGTCTCGGCTCCTGTGACCGATCTGAATCGGGCCGACCGGGCGGAACTGGAACAGGTTCCCGGAATTGGCCCGACATTGGCGAAAGAGATCGAGGACCACCGGAAGAAGAAAGGGCCTTTCAAATCTGTCGATGAACTGAGACAGGTCAAGGGCATCGGACCGGTCACACTCGACAAAGTCCGGGCGTTCCTGCACGTTGAGGCGGCAAACCTTTCACCGGCGGATTCGGCAACCCCTGAACCACTGGTACTCGAACGCAAACCCACCACACCAGCCAATGCGCCACTCCCACGATCAGGCGGGGGAGCGAAGAAACTCCAGCCAGGCGACCCGCCGATTGATGTGAACGTGGCTGGGCTCGATGAACTAACCCGGCTACCGGGGATTGGTCCGGTGACGGCTCAGAACATCCTCACAGCGCGAGCCGAACATCCCTTCCGCACACTCGCCGATCTCGATCATGTGAAGGGCATCGGCCCAAAGACGCTCGAAAAAATCCGACCGTTTGTCGTGTTGAAGTGAGGGAAGCGAGACAATAGCCTCTCCGGCGTTCACGAACAGGCTGGCTTTGGCGTCTGTTACTGTTCCGCTCACGTCTGTAGCACTCTGGTTGTTCGCGCCTCCGACTCGCCCCAAAAGTTCATGGTCAGGCGACACGGCGTATGGGTCTGTGATCTCATAATCAACTGAACCCTGGCCAAAAACCACAGCCTTTTTGCCCTCCGCTCGCCTTCGGTGACAATCCGGCGAATTAACTTCATCGCGAACACATGCGGCAGTTGCAGAGCTAGGATGAGGTATCCAATGCACTGATGCGCCAGGAGATTTCTCACCTATGTCTGATTTTTCGGTACCGACCCTAATTCGCACGCCCCCCGAAGCGCCCAGCGTGGCTGATGTGCGCCACACATCGAGCGCGACCGACGAGACGATCGTGCGCGACAAGCCAGTGGCTTCGCAGCCGGTGGTGTCGTCCGGCTCGACCGGTTTCGCTGAAGAGATGCGGTTGCTTCTGCGCAAGCGGCTCCTCATCACGCACGGCGCGATCGGTTGCGCCATGGGAGCCATCACATTCCTCGGTCTGATCGGAGGAGCAGCGATGCCATCGGAAGCCGGCTTGGGTCGGTGGGCGATCGGTTTACCACTGCTCGCGTTCGGCCAGAGCGTCGCGGGTTTGACGTTTCTGTTGCGACAGCGTGATGCGTCGTTCTCGACCTTCCGTTTGGTCGAAGTGAGCCAGTTCGCGATGATCGCCGTGGCGGGTGGCATAGGGCGCTTTGTTGTGCTGAACTCGATCCCTCCCGAATCGCCCGACCCGCGTTACTCCGAGCTGCTCTACCGATTCGACGCCATCATCACGAACTACCCGATCGTCTTCTCGATCATTCTGTACGGTGTGGTGATCCCGAACACTCGCCGGCGGAGCCTGATCGGCGTGGGTTTGCTGTTCTTGGTCCCGATCATTGCGACTGCGCTGGCTGCCGCGACCAACCCTGAGGTTCGACCGTCGCTGCCCCAAATCCTGCCCGGCAGTGCAGTGCCGCTGTTTATGGCTGGCGTGATCGCAGTGTTCAGCGCAGCAAGATCGAACGCTCTCCAACGGCAGGTGTTTGATGCCAAGCGTGAAGCGCAACAACTCGGCGCGTACACGCTCAGAAAGAAGCTTGGCGAGGGCGGGATGGGCGAGGTGTGGCTGGCCGAGCATCGACTCTTGAAACGCCCGTGTGCCGTGAAATTCATCCGCGTCGAACTCGCGGCCGAGTCGGCCACTGCCGCGCGGTTCGAGCGTGAGGTGCGGGCGGTAACGACACTCACGCACTTCAACACTGTGCGAATCTACGACTACGGTCGCAGCGACGATGGGAGTTTCTACTACGTGATGGAATACCTCAATGGCCCAACACTCGACCAACTGGTGAACGAGCATGGGCCGCTCACGCCGGGGCGTGCTGTGTTCCTGCTCCGTCAGTTGTGTGGGGCGCTCGCCGAGGCACACGCATCAGGTATGGTTCACCGTGACTTGAAGCCTGGCAACATCCTCGTTGCCGCACTCGGCGGGCAGAAGGATGTGGCGAAGTTGCTCGATTTCGGATTGGTGCAGGACCACAGCGCGACCGCAAGCGACCGCATCACGCGGGCTGGCACGGTATTGGGCACGCCGAGCTATATGTGTCCGGAGCAGGCCGCGGGCGAGCCGGTTGATCCTCGCGGCGATGTGTACAGCCTCGGCGCGGTCGCATTCTTCGTACTGGCCGGTCGGCCGCCTTTCGAGGGATCAAGCGTGGGGAAATTGCTCACCGCGCACCTCACACAAACCGCGCCAGTCGTCTCTACTCTTCGCCAGGATGTACCAGCCGACCTCGCCGCGGTGGTTGCAAGGTGCCTGGCGAAAGACCCGAATGAACGGTTTCAGACAGCCCCGGAACTGGATGCGGCGCTGGCAGCGTGTGCGTGTAGTAGGGACTGGAACGCCAGTCTCGCAATGCAGTGGTGGGCGTCGGAGATCACCGCGACACCCACGCGCGCGACCGAGGGCACCGAGAAGATGATCCATTCATGACGGCATTTCTTACACTCAAAACGACCTGTTACGAAGCCGCTGCTGCGAGCGCACAACACCCGGTATTTGTCACGAACACCGGGGCGAGACACTGCGGCAAAGGTGGAGTTTCAGGATCTTTCCAGCCATTGCCTCTTTGCCCGAAAAAAGGCGAGCGAGCATGACCGCGGCTTATTGCGTGCGCGGCTCTTGAACGGCATTCTTCTTCCGCTCGGCAATTTCCTCGGCGAAGAGAGTTCGTACCGTCTTTTTCGCCTTCCAGTCCACGAACCAGGGGAAGAATCGATTCACGAGTAGGAGGAGTTTGCCCTTCAACGTCAGGGTCACATCCGCGCTGCCTCGTTCGGTTGCCTTCAAGACAGCCACGGCGACCTGCTCGCTCGTCATGCCCCGCAGGTGATCGAGTTGCAGTTTCGCCTTCTGTTCCAGCATGTTTTGCGAGAAGTTTGTCTGCGTCAGACCGGGGCTGACCACGATCACATCAATCCCATCCTTGGCCAGTTCCGCGCGAATGGCTTCGCTGAACCCAGCGACTGCGAACTTACTCGATGAATACAACGATCGCGCGGGAAGTGCCCGCTTGCCAACAATAGATGAGATGTTCACAATCGCAGGTGTGATGCCCAGCTTCAGCAGCGGCAGGAACGCACGAGTGGTCTCAGTCAGCCCGAAAAAGTTAGTCTCGAAGATCTGCCGGAGGATTTCCGGATCGGAGTCCATGAAGTGCCCGGTCGCTCCGATCCCGGCGTTGTTAATCAGCACATCCAGGCCGCCAAAATGTCGAACCGCGGCATCCACCATTGCTTGGCGATCTTCCGGCTTGGTCACATCCGCTTTCACGGTTTCGACGATACCGTTGGCCTTACGAACTTCAACAACCAGTTCATCGAGCAAGGGTTGCGAACGCGCCGCAGCCAACACCTTACTCCCACGCTTCGCGGCCTCCGCCACCAGCGCACGGCCAATGCCCTGCGAAGCTCCTGTAACCAATATTCGTAATCCGGCTAGCCTTCGCCGCGACATGATGACCTCCGACTCGTGTTCTTCCTGTTTTACCAATCTCAGACGCCACGTGCGATCCTGTGGGCTAACATGACTCCGATAACCAGGAGGGGTTGGAATGGCTGTAACGGTTTTCGCGAACGGGATTCTCGTCCTCCCCGGTGCCTTGCTCCGTGGGGCGTATCTGGCAATTGAACGCGGACGAATCACCGCCGTTTGCTGGGACCGCCCCAAAGGAGATGAGACGATCGACCTGCGTGGTCAATATCTTGCCCCTGGGTTCGTTGATTTGCACGTCCACGGTGGAGATGGTGCCGACTTCATGGATGGCACTGACAAAGCCTTCCAGACGGTCTGTCGGTGTCATCTTCGGCATGGAACCACAAGTCTCACACCCACCAGCACCGTTGCGAGACTGGATCAATACCTGCGGTTCCTCGAACTTTGCGGCGAACTACTCGGCGATGTCCCAGGCGGCGCGCGGATTATCGGGTCGCATTTTTACGGACCTTATTTCGCTCGTCCGGCTCGCGGATGCCACCCAGACCAGGATTTCCTCACCCCGTCTCCCGAAAACGCGGTTCAATTCACTGCTCTAGCGGGCAAGATGCCGCTTGTTATCACCGTTGCCCCGGAGATTGAGGGGGCGGAGTGGCTGGTGCGTACTTATGCCTCGCGGGGGGTGATCTTCAACGCCGGGCATAGCTTCGCCACCTTCCAGCAAGTGGAAGCTGCGGTGAAATGGGGAGTGCGGCATATCGATCATCTGTTTTGCGCGATGTCCGACCGGGCACGACTTCGCCAA
>DASZJS010000107.1:0-3984 GCA_035947935.1 Gemmata sp.
GAGAAAGGTCTTGTTGCGGTTCGTATGCCCACTCGCAAGTTCGATCTGCGATCGTTTCACGCCCAACCAGTCGCGCAGCACTTCGACAATCGCCGCGTTCGCTCGACCATCCTCCGGCGGTGCGCTGACAGCCACCTTCAACGCCCCGGCCTGTTCTCCCAGAACGGCGTTCCGTTTCGCTCCGGGCTGTGCCCGAACCGCGAGAATCACCCCTTCAGAATGCTTGGTGATGGAGATGGGCATGAAGCCTCTCAGGAGACAGGTTTTTCCCAATCCCCAATCAACAAACCTCCTCGAAGAGCATCGTCCCGATCCGAACGAACGTCGCTCCTTCCTCGACGGCAACCTCGAAATCGCCGCTCATCCCCATCGACAAATCCGGCACAGTCAACCCAGACCGTGCGGCAAGATCGTCACGGACCCGTCGTAATTCGGCAAAGGTCGGACGAGCTGCTTCGGGATCATCGTCGTATGCGGCCATCGTCATCAGGCCGCGAATCGAAACGCCGCTCAGTGACGCGAGCTTGTCGCTCAAGCTGGGCATAGCTTCGGGTGCGAAGCCGCCTTTGGCTTCCTCCCGGCTGCAATTGACTTCTAACAACACCGGTACGGGTTTCTCTCGCTTGCGCCCAAACGTATCCAGTGCTTCGAGTAACCGTTCGGAATCGACCGAGTGAATGAGTGCGACACCAGGCACGGTGCGGTCGATCTTGTTTCGCTGGAGGTGGCCAATCAGGTGCCAGCGAGCGCCTGGCACCGCTTCCGCTTTCTTCCACAACTCTTGCGGGCGGTTCTCGCCCAAGTCGAGCATCCCAAGTTCCGCTGCGATGGCCGCGATTGTGGGAGAAACTGTTTTGGTGACAGCAACGAGCGTAACCCCGTCCGGTGTTCGCCCAACTCGTCGGCAGGCTTCCGCGATGCATTCCTGAATGGTTGCGAGACGGTCGGCCAGGATCGTTCGGACATCTACAGTCATCATGTCACCCGGGCGGCCAGGTCATGTGGCGACCGCCGAGTAAGTGAACGTGCAGATGAGGGACCGTTTGCCCACCATCTTCCTTGCAATTGACTACCACCCGGTAACCGCCCGACAGACCGAGTTGCTTCGCCAGCTTCACCGCGACGAGTTGGAGGTAGCCGAGGAGCATCTGGTCATCCGCCGTGGCATCGTCGAGGGTGGGAATCACCTTCTTCGGAATAATCAGGACGTGAGTGGGAGCTTGCGGGCGGATATCGTGAAATGCCAGACAGAGATCATCTTCATAGGCAATTTTTGCCGAGATGGTCTTATCGAGAACCTTGAGGAAGATGTTATCCGCGAGCATGACGGACCCCCGGGGAGGATGCACAGAGCTACCATAGCGATCCGTGAACAGGCCCGCAACGGAGACACCATCCACATCAATATTGCCAAAATCGAGAGGGGCACCCAATGCCCTGGGTGATTGGAATCGATGAAGCGGGGTATGGGCCGAACCTCGGCCCGCTCGTTCAAGCTGCTGTTTCCCTGAAGTTGCCGGATGGCGACTCAGCAGGGTGGGAGACACTCCGTTCGGTTGTCCGTCGCGTGTACGAGGAAGCCGATGGGCGGTTGCTGATCGATGATTCCAAAAAGGTTTACACTCAGGGCGGACTCGAAGCTCTGGAGCGAAGCGTTCGCGCTGCGCTCATTCTGCTCGACCCAACGGTTGGCGATCTGATCCGCAAGATGGGCGTGTCCGGGGTGCGTGAGGAGCTGGCTGGTGAACCGTGGTATGAGGCGGACGAAGCGGCCCCAGTGATCGCTCAGCCGGAAACTGTCTGGGCTGCATTTGTCGCTCTGGCAGAGGGGCTACCGGCTGGGACCGGGTTCGGATGGCCAGCGGTGGCTGTCGTTCCCGCCGCGCGGTTCAACCGGATCTGCGATGTGAGTGGATCGAAGGCCACAGTCCTCAGTCGCGGGTTGGCCGAACTCATCTCAACGACACTGGCAGAACTACGGCAGGATGGCGAGCCGGTGGTGATCCATTGCGACAAGCACGGCGGCCGACACTTCTACGCCGGGATGGTTCAAGAGGTGTTCCCAAAGGGATGGGTGGTTACCGAAAAAGAATCGGCCGATGAGAGCCGTTACCGGGTGGAATTGCTCAACCGGCCAGTGCAGATCGCGTTTCGTCCGCGTGCCGACGGCGACAGCGTGGCCGTGGCGCTTGCCTCCATGCTCTGCAAGTATCTCCGGGAAGTGTGTATGCGGCAATTCAATCGGTTCTGGGCAAAGCACGTCCCGGGGTTGAAGCCCACGGCCGGTTACCCCAGTGATGCCAGGCGATTCTTCGCGGAGATTCAACCGGCTATGGCAAAGCTCGGCCTGACTGACGAGCAGGTCTGGCGGAAGAAATAGGGGCAAGGGGCGAGAAGCAAAAGGCACCGTCGCTCACGCTTCCGGCTCGTTTTTACTTCTTGCCCCTAGCCCCTAGCCCCTACTCAAGTCGGAACGTCTCCTTGCTCACCACGATTTTCGACTTGCCCTTGTACTTGTCGTACACCTTCTCCATCTCGGCAACATCATCGAACCACCCAACCACATAGGCAGCGCCGAACGACTCACCAGCCTTCACATTCCGCCGATGCAATTCCTCGATGAAGCAGATATATCCCCGCTGATGACACCATCCCTCGCTCACGGCCGCGGGATCGAGCGTCATTCCCGCCAGCCACGGTCCCGGCTTCCCATCCTGCTTCACCTGATACGCGCGAATCATCCGGTCGGGGATCTTGTCGTCCTTCCGCTGATACAGATACCGGGCATCGGGCGCAAAATCGTCTTTGAACGCAGACGCGGGAATCGGCTTGTCGAGATAACTGAGGTAAACCTGCTCGAAGGTATCGCCGCCCTTGTGCTTGATGTGGCCCGGCATGTCGATGCGGTAGAAGAGTCCATCGACCGCGTTCACCGAAGTAATCTTCTCGGCAGCAAGGTAATACCGCACCCCAGGCTGGAAAACGAGCGTTTGCTCCCAGGTCGAACCCGCCTTGTAACCCTTCCCGGCGTCGGTGAACGTGTATTTTACCGTGACGGCAACGAACCCCTTGCCCGCGACAATCTCGGGCTTCAACTCCCTGGCCTTGGTGCAGATTTGCGGTCCCTCGACGTAGTGCTTTGGGAGATCGCCATGCAGTTTTGCATCGCGAGGGTATCCATCATCCCGCCATCCGGGGGCGAGGAGGAAATCCATGATGTGCAGCCCGAACCCAAGATCGCGGGCCTTGGTTTTTTTGTCGAGAAGTCCGCCCGCGGCCGTTCCGCTGACGTAGCCTTTTGTCTTGATTCGGGCGATGAGGGCATCGGTTTCGATCTCAACGAAATCGTCGCCGGTGCGAACCTCAATATCAGCGGCCGAGGATGGGGTCGAAATTGCGAGGGCAAGCGCGAATACCAGGATGCGACGAATCACGACAATCTCCAGAGCAAAGCGATTAAGGGAGGGCTATGCTCGATTGTATGCGATCCGCCATCACTCCTCGGTCAGGATCATTGCGAGTTTCTCATCGATGCGGGTTACCAGCCGCGAGGGAAGTCGGGCGTAGTTCAACTGCTTCAGGTGTTCCTGCCCATCGTGGACCAGCCAGCGGAGGAACTTGACTATTTCTTTTCCCTTTGCCCCGGGTTGATTCAGATAGACCACTAACCAGGTCGTTCCCGCGATGGGATAAGAGTCATCGCCCGGCGGGTCCGTCAGCGTGTAGCGCAAATCCGCGGGGATACTCTGAAGCGATGCGTTCGCGGCGGCGGTCACGCTCTCAAGACTCGGCTGAACGAACTGATCGGCCGCGTTCTTGATCTGGGCAAACTTCATGTTCCGCTCCAGGGCAGGCGACAGTTCCACATAACTGAGCGACCCGACCTTGCGACTGACGGCCTTCGTCACCCCATCGCTTTTCTCGGCATCTTCTCCGACCGGCCACTTGACCGTCGTTCCCTTGCCAACTTTCGTGTCCCATTCG
>DASZJS010000108.1:0-5036 GCA_035947935.1 Gemmata sp.
GCTTCAACAGCCGCATCCCGTAGCTGGACATTGGGACTGGTGCAGAGAGTGGCGAGAACGGGGTCGATGTCTTTTCCCTGTGCCCAGCGGATACCCGGCATGAGATCGCTGGAGAGATAATCGTTGTTCCCCGCAGCGAAAGCCCGTTCCGCAAGTTTTGCGAGAACAGCATCATGCCGCGGATGCTGGTCCTTCATCCAGGAGCGATCTGGATTCTCGTCCTCAAGGTCAACAATCTTCTGGTCGTAACCGCTGATCGTGCGCAGAGCCGCATAGATATCGTTCTGTAACTCCTTGCGGCGATCGAGCAACGCGAGCAATCGGTCGGCGGTCGCCGGGACGCGGAAATCTGCGGCGGCCCGAATGAGAATCTGGGTCTGCGCGGTGCCTGCTGGATCGCGTTCGATGCGGTCAATAAACGCATCCGCAGCGCGCTTGTCACCAAGTCCTGTGAGCGATCGAATCACGGCCTGTTGCCTGGTCGAGTCATTTGCCTCCGCGAGCAGTTTGGTGAGCGCATCAAACGCCGCGATATCTTTCTTGCTGGCCAGCTCGAAGGCAGCTTTTTCGCGAACTTTCCGATAGCGGGACTCTAGAGTATTGCGGAGAATCTCCTGAGCATCGGCCGAGGTCTCGTACTCGGCAGACAACCACTCCACAGCCTGAAGTCGGAGCGGCTCATGAACTGCCTCTCGTGCTTTGGTGGCCGTTGGAACCTTACCCTGTCGATCGCGGAGGAGTTTGGCGGCTTCGATGGAGAGGTCATCGGAGCGCCCGAGCATGACTCGCTCCAAAACCGCCTCGCCCTGTTTGCTCGATGTACCATCCGTAAGCAGTTCAAGCCCCTTCACACCGAGGTCGGTGTAACCGGCCTCAAGGGCTTCGGCTCCGAGGGCTGCCCGGTCCATCCCGAGAGCCTGGAGATGCTCGAAAGCCTGGGTTCGCACAGGTTGATTGGGGTCGCCCATCGCCTGAGCAAGAACCGGCTGTGCGGCACGGGCGTATTGTGAATCCTTCGTGGCAATGGCATGGATGCGGGCAAGAGCGGTCTGTCTAACCTTGGCAATCGCCTGGCCCCCTCCGCTTCCCCCTTGCTCGCGAACTAGCCCGACATAACCGCCGAATGCGAGTGCCCGGAGTTGTGCAAGAGTGAGTTTCGAGGCGACTGGCACGCCGGCCTTGGTGGCAACGGCCTGGGCGGTCTTGATCTCTGCCGCGAAGCGGGCCGAGTGAACCGCCCACGCCGCGTTCCATTCGGCCTGTTCTTTGTTCTCAAACAGCCCGAGCATAAGAGCCGTTTTTGCTTTCAATTGCGGCTGGGCAAATGCCAATAAATTCGCAAGATCATCCACAACTTCAGGGGCAACTTTCCAGGGTGTATCTTCGCCCCGGTCGTTCACTTCTTTGATGACGAATTCGCGGAACGCCGTGGGATCAGCGAAGGCTTCGAGCGCCTGTGCCCCGGTAAGCCGAAACCGTGGCCCCTTTGCGGAAACACACTCAAGGCACTTCTCCGGTTCACCATCGGTATCTTTGAGTTCGAGGAGGAGTGTTGCGAACAGCGCACGATCGCGGAGCTTTTCATCGGGGCTATCCAGATAGACCGTTGCTGCCGTACCGGCTGCTGGGCCAAGAGCAACCATTGCCGTGAACTGCTCGGCAGGTGTAACGATTTTCCCAGCCGCTTCGGAACGGACGAGCGGGGCAACCGTCGCATCGCCAAGATATGCCAACCCGAGTGCTGCACGGAATTTCACTTCTGTGTCGCTGTGCTGGAGAGCCGAGCGGAGCGCCACAGCGGTGTCGTTTCGCACCACCCACATCAACGCTGTGGCTGCTGCCGTGCGAAGCCGGGCGTGTTGGCTTTCCAGCGCGGGAACGACATCCGCGAGTGCCTTGGGATCACTCAGTTCCGCAAGTCCCAGGAGAGCCAGTTCGGCAGTTTCAATCCAGTCGAAAACTCGTTCCTTTTGAGCTGGCTCGGAGGCGGTGGCCAGTTCCTTGAGAACCGGGAATGTTGTGGCATCGCCGTGCTTCGCCAACGCTGCCGCCGCACGAACGCGGATGTCCGGCAACGAACTTTGCATCGCCTCCTTGAGTGGTGCCTTGGCATCATCATCCACCAGGGCATTCATGGCCAGCAAGCGAACCTCGCGGTCGGGGTCCGCAATGGCCTTCAACAACACCTGCTGCGCATCTTTCGAGTGCTTCTTGATGAGTCCATCGACCGCCAGTTTGCGGGCATCCGGATATCGCGATGATAGCGCAGTTTCGAGAACCGGAATTTCCTTATTCTTCTTCGTGGCGAACCCGAAGGCTTCCTCTCGCAGTTTGGGATCGGGATCGTTGAAGAACTCATAGAGCAGCGAGGCCGACCACTCCTCTTTCTCCTGGGCTATCACTTCGGTGAGGGCTTCCCGGCGGACATCGGGATGAATCGATTGGAGAGTAAAACGCAGCGTGGCGGTGCCATCGCCCGCAATCTTCAAGTTCAGCGCGGATTTGAATGCTTCGCTCCTAACGCCGGAAGTACTATCATTGAGCGCCCGGACGAGCAAATCCCAGCCGGGCTCACCGGCTTCTTTCGGCATCTTCTTCTTGATCGTCTCGATGAGGGTTTGGAGACCACGACGTCTGACATCCTCATCGGCAGCGGTCAGCCCGGCCTCCGCGACACTCAGCGGCGTTTTGTCGAAGATCTTGGCAAGCGCGGTATAGGCCGCATCGCGGACGGAAGCCTCGCGGTCGAAGAGAAGCGAGCGGAGCCGATTCACAGCACGCTCGTCATCGAGTGCTGCCAGGGCACGACAAACCGCCACCCGAGCGTTGACATCTTCTTCGCGACTGAGTTGCAACAGGAGCCCGAAGGCTCGCGGATCGCCCAGCACCGCCAGACCACGGGCACCGCGCAAGCACGTATCCAGCGCTCGGCTTGCGGTTGCCTGGAGAAGCGTGTCGTAGTCGTTGGGCGTGAGTTTACTTTTCGCATCGGTTGCCACAGCAGGCGCGGCTTTATCGGATCGGTCGGCCTTCTCCAGTTCATTCACCTGCCGGTTCAGTTCGGTGTCGCCCGACCGGAGAACCTCAGCAAGCTGCGATTTTGAAATCACCGATAGCAGGAACGCAACTTTGCGGACGGCGGTGTCCTCATCTTCAAGTCGTCGGCGAATCGCAGACTGCACTGCAAGATCAGCGAGCAACCCGCGCTCAAACGCACGGGTGAGAGCAGTAGCGCGGACATCGCCATGCTTTGATGTGAGTGCTGTGAGGCTCGCCTGCGGCGACTGAGCATCGAACACCGCCTCCAATGAAGTCAGCGCGGCCTTCCGCACATCCCAGGTTGGCGCGTTGAGAGCATCCACGAGACGAGTAAGCCCCTGATCGTCCGTTTTGGCTAGCGGTTCCAGAGCCTTGACTGCCATCACCCCAACATCCGCTTGCCCACTTATTAGCGCGAGGTCGATGGATACGAAATCCGGTCTGAGTGGCTTGAAAAGACCGTTGAACGCCTGAATCCGAACCTTCCCGTCCGCGTGGCTGATGGCCTTTTCCAAAATCTTTCCCACGCGAGGATTGTCGCTCGCGCTCAGAAGTTGCGTGGCAAGCAAGCGGAGCTGCAGGTCGGGATCTTTGGTGATTTGTTCGCCAAGAATATCAATCGAAACGGAGTCCTTCCATTCCGCAAGTGTCTTGAGTGCCTTCTCGCGTCGTTTGGTATCGTGTTGCTGACCGAGTTCATTCTTGACCCAATCGGCAGCGCCGTAAACCAGCGCGGCGACGGGATCTTCAGCGAATTTGCCATCGGTTTCGAGTTTGAGCAAGCGAATGGAGTTGTCGGCACAGAACGCTGCGAGGTGAGGCTGGTTATAGACAGTCACCAGCGACAGTGCAACAACCTTCCCGCAGACATCCTTGAGGGTTGTGGGCTTGATCGCACCGGCCCGCGGCCAGTTCTTCAGCGTTGCATCGCGACTGCCTGTGACAAAACGATCGCCGGGGACCATGACCATCGTGGTCAATACGTCCTCGTGCATGTTCGCGCGGCCTTTGTCTTCAGACTCCAGACTGCCACGAGCAGACGTGGTGAGGAGCTTGTTGTCGGCCCCCGCAGAGAAAAACCGAAGTTCCTCCGGCTCGAACATCACTGCCGTGACAGCACCATCGTGGAGCTTTGCCGGTTCACCTGCCTCGAACTCCTCTTTATCCTGCCCATCAAAGACACAGACCGTGCCCTTGGCCATGCCGGCAACGAGCCACGACTGGGTCTTGTCCGTCGCAAGGCATGTGCCATCCTCTGGTAGTTCGAGAGTTTGAAGTATCGTTCCATCGCTATCCGACAGAATGTCGAGTTGCTTGCCGTTCAGTACCGCGATTCGTTGCTTTGTGAGTGGGACAATCGCTGCGATGTTGAACTTGAATGGGTTTCCGAGCGTCCTTGGCGCTTTATTGCTGCAAGCGTAGATTCTTCGATCGGTGCCCCCAACGTACATCGTGTTAGCATCCGCCGCGAGCGCGACTCCACCGCACGGGAGCGCATCCTGTTGCAGATTCAGTTTGTCGGCATCGAGCCGATAAAGCGCAGTAGGAACGCCTTCCGGGTGAGCGGTGACGAACGCAAGGACGCCGCCAACTCCAACCGCTGCTTTGATGTCGCCTCGATAGGTGAGGTATTTTTCTGTCGGCATCTGGAACTCCCAACAAGCGAAAGCTAGTCCACGCCATCGCTCAGGTGTGGACTCTGACTCAGAGCTTCTTGTACTCGGGGTGCTTGTAGCGGATTCGGGTAACTGCCACGAGACACGCAGCCCGTTCACTCGGACCCCGCGAGAGCATGAACTCATCAAGTAGGGGAAGAATCCCGCCACCAAATTCCTTGTCCTCGATTCCCAGATCACGGAGGACTTCGACCAGATCGAGTTTCGCTCGCCGGGCCGGAATCGGTTTCAGTGATACCACCTTGTCAGGCTTTTTCTTCGTGGGATCATCGCCGGGTTCGGAATCCTCGACGGCATCCCGAGATTTTTCTGGTCGTCCGG
>DASZJS010000109.1:0-10583 GCA_035947935.1 Gemmata sp.
TATCGAGTCGTTCGGCGAATTCGGCTGAAGTTGGAGTCTCAAGTGCAATCTGATGGTCGATCAGGTCGTGTGTGGCACGCTGGAGACGTTTTTTGATCGTCTCTTCGCCAACGAGGAGGGCACGGGCTATTTCCGAGTTACCAAATCCACAAAGCGCCTTCAGTGTCAGGGCCAGTTGATTCTCGCGCGCCAGTTGAGGATGACAGCAGGCGAAGATCATTCGCAACTCGCTATCCTCGATCTCCGAATCGAGAAACAGTTCGTCAAGTTGAGTATCGGATGTCGTGCGATTGGCGAACCAATTATCGATAGCGCGTGAACCAATCCTGATGCGCCGGAGGGCATCGAGAATCTTGTTCTTGGCAATTCGATGAACCCAACCCGATGGATTCTCCGGAACACCACGAACACTCCAGGACTGCAAGGCATCGACCAGCGTCGCCTGGACCATGTCCTCAACCAGATCGAAGTTTCGCCAGCCGAAAATGCGCGTCAAAACCGAGACTAGTCGCCCAGATTCATGGCGAAAGAAATGCTCGACGAGTGGAGCAACCGGTTTCAAATTGATGGGTGGCATCGTAAACGAGTTAATGGGCAAAAGGTACATTCCATGTACCATCAAAACGTAGCAGGCAGATGCCAAGCCTGCTACGTCAGAGTAATCATCCGTTCACTTTTTGCGCTTCAATTCGATGACCATGCTTCCCGATGCCTTCCCATCCTGGAAGTGCGTCCATTCCGCCTTGACCGTGTCCTTGTCCACAAAGGTAAAGGTTGCATCGTGCATGTACATGTCTTTGTCGGACTTCAAATTCGTGGCTTTCACGAACTTGAATGCAACTTTGTTCCCATCGGCTTTGCCCGGTGCTTTCATCTGCGGCTGGTTGCCGAGCATGCAATAGTGCGTGAGGATCAGATCATCGCCATCTGGATGGATCATCGTGACCATCTCGTGGTCGCTTCCGGGGGTTATCGTTTCGATGACAGCGCTCCCGCCAGAGGTCACTTTGTAAGTGACGCGCATTTCATCGCCAGCCGGGCCTCCCTTTCCCACCCATTCGCCGGCAAGCTGCTTGAATTGTTCAAATGCAGATTGTTTTCCAGCCTCTTTTTTGTCGTCGGCGATTGCAAAGCCACTCGAAGCAATCGCGAGGATGAAGAGTGGAAGTGCGACTCGAATCATTTTTTCTCCTTGGGAACTTTCGTCCCATTTGGGATGGGTTGGTACGCAGCTTGGCTGCGTCCAACAGGTGCTATGAACGAATTGAAGTAGACGCCTATTCACTATCGGTCATTCGCGAATCGATTCAACGTGATTCTTATTTCTCAATCGTATATCCTGCGAGCTGACGAACCTCAACCGTACCCCCACTCAACAAACCCGGACAACCCTTAGCAAGCTCCGCAGCCGCATCGATTGTATCAGCCTGTACAATGGAATAGCCACCAACAATTTCCTTGGATTCCACGAACGGCCCATCCGTTACAACTTGCTTTGCCTTGACGATACGCCCTTCTGGCGTCAGGGCATCTCCTGGATTGATCATCCATCCTTTCTGCATCCCTTCTCCAATCCACATTTCCCATTTCTTCATAATCTGCTGCATCTCTTCAGGACTCATGGAGGCGGCACCTTCATTGCCACCTCGGTACACAAAAAGAAAATTGGCCATCGGACAGTTCCTTTCGGTGATGGAATAGGAGTGGGACGTTCCAAGCGACCACTTCCAGTAGCATGACGAACGAAATCGCAGGATGGGGACAGGTTTTTTCAGGAAAGGAGAAATATGATTCTCGACGTGAGCCCAGACAACAATCCGGCAGAAGATTTCAACGAACTTTGAGTCGTTTCGGGTGTCTGGTAAAGTTAAGGATGGATTTCGGAATAATTACCCCACTACCACCCTTGCCAGATTCTACTCCACACCCCGAAGACGTGATGATTCGATTTCTCACCAATCGAATCTGCATCGGTACGTTCGAGGCCCACATTACCGTTGAAGCCAATAAACCGGCTGAACGAGAACGGTTTCGAGCGACTTGCAGCGAACTCTGTGTGAAAGCTGTTCTGATCGAACTCCCATCAGGCAAGACTCCAAACCAACCAATGACAAGCTCTTACCACCGGGGAACTGTGCAGAAGGCGGCCGAGGAAGTCGCCACTGTCGCCCAAAAGCTACGGGCCACCGGGTTTTCGATCACGCGCGTGAAACTCGAAGCGGTCGCCACGAACGAGGGGATTCCCGAGACAGATGCCGAAGCGCTTTCCTTTCCTCCCGGATGCTACTTCGAGTTTCACGTCAAACTCAGCCTCCCTTTGTCAGCAGACCTTACGGCTCTTCGGAGCATCTGCGATCAATTTGCTGCCAAACTCTCGCGGAATGCTTTCAAGCAACAACCGGGTGGTGTGTCCGAGCGGTTTGTCAACATGAGGCTTTACAAGATAGGCCGCACAACCGCGTTTCAACGATTGGAGGAGTTGCAGAATACTCTCATGGCGGCAGGATTTGAAGTCATCAACCGACAACGGGAGTACGCGCTGTTCGACAGCC
This sequence comes from Gemmata sp., assembly GCA_035947935.1. GTDB lineage: Bacteria > Planctomycetota > Planctomycetia > Gemmatales > Gemmataceae > Gemmata. Next base: position 2,553 of record DASZJS010000109.1, read on the forward strand.
ACATCGACCTTGATGCCGGTTGGCTGGAGAACTCACCCACAGAGTCATCGTGAACGACATCTTCGATTCGCTGATCGCAATTGCTAATAACACGGGCCAATCCGTACCGGATCTGCTTCGCCATCACCTTCTCGAAGCGGTGTTGCGCAGGCTTCCCGCGAATGGTGAGCCCGATTTCGTCCTCCGGGGAAGCATGATTACCCGATTGTGGGCTGCACCGTTTCCGCGAATAGCGAATGACATCGATTATCTCGGAACATTTGCCAACTCTGTTCGCGACGCCGCCGAAAGGTTCTTGCCCGCTCTCCAACGCGACGCTCACGATGGGGTGCGGTTCGATCATCGCCGCTGTTCCGCGAAAGGAATATGGGAGGAATCGGAGTTTCCGGGCGTCAGGTTCACCCTTTGGGCCGATGTGCTGGGAAAGGAACAGAGTACGACCGTAGATGTCGGGTTCGGCGACCCCCTCGTTCCTCCAGCTGCAGTGGCCGAATATCCTCTCCTGACGGGCGATGTCGCGCATGTTTGGGCTGTTCACCCTGCCACCCTGATCGGATGGAAACTACATGGACTTGCCGAGTGGGGCGAGTCGCGTTGGCGTCCGAAAGATCTACTCGATCTCTGGTTGTTGACCGGGCGGTTCGAGTTACCGCCCTCCACTCTTGCCGAAGCGATTCGCTTTGCATTCGTGAGTCGGGGATATGCGGCAGGAGATGCTCAACGAACGCTGGAAAACTCGTGCTGGAAGACGTTCTCCGCGGAGGTCCGCTGGAATGCATTCCGCCAGAAACGGCCGGAGCTGCCGATTCCCGAGGCGATTTTTCCGACCCTCACGGCAGTGCGGGACCGCTTACGACCCGCTCTCGATTTGTTGCGATCGTGACGACGCTCGCCAAGACGCGAAACGAGGAATCCCATGTCAACCGCTTCCGACCTTCTCGCAACGATTCAGTTACATCCCGACGAGGATACGCCGCGACTGATTTACGCGGACTACCTCGATGAGAACGACCAATCCGAACGTGCGGAGTTCATTCGAATCCAGATCGAACGCGCCCGATTGCCATATTGGGAACTCCGTACCAAACAAATCTGGCATCGCGAACGTGTGCTGCTCGCGCACCACGGTCAGGAGTGGTATCGGGAACTGGGCACTATTGAAGGTGTGGAATGGGGACGATTCGAGCGCGGCTTTGTTTGTGCTGTGAGAATCCCCTCAATGAAGGTCCTACGGAGATCAGCAAACGCCTTCAGGGCCGTTGCACCTATTGAAAATATCGTTTTCACAAGTGGAGATACCTCTGACGATGGACCGCCATTGCGCCTCGACTGGGTCAGGGGTATCGAACTATCTGGGTACAGCCTGTACGACGACGATCAGGACAACGCTGAGGATCTTGAGGACGATCCTTACGCGTCCCGCGGGAGCAACCGCGCCAATCGACTGGCTGCCTTGCTGGATTCCGGCATTACTGGTAATTTGCAACGCCTCACGCTCCAGGGTCAGGGCATTGAGAATCCCGGGGCGATGGTTATTGCCCGCGCTACTCATCTCACTCAGCTCCGGGAGTTGGATCTTACCCAGTGTTTCGTTGGAAATGCAGGGGTTAGCGCACTGTCCGGTGCCAAACATCTTGCCTCACTCGAAACACTCATATTCAGGAGTGGCGGGAGCGGTTACGTGGAAGATCCGTTTGTCACCGATGACGGGATCGCCCGTCTCGCGGCCGGCGAGTCAGTCCTGCGATCATTGCGGAAACTCGATCTCTCCGGCTCAAGAATCTCCGACCAAGGGGTACAGTTACTGCTCACCTCACCCTCGTTCGCCCATCTCGAAGAAGTCTCACTTAACACCTACGATTGCACCGCTCGGGGGTTTGATGTCGGCACGTCCCAGGCGCGCTGGAAAACGTTCAAAATGTCAGGCTTCGCCATGCAAGACGAGTTGATCGGTCGCTTCAACGAACTTCCCCAACTCAACTCCCTCGCTGTCCTGAATGCACGTGGGTGTCGATTCACACCCAGCGGAGTCAGGATGCTCGCTCAAGCACCATTTGCCAGCAATCTGCGTATACTCGATCTTTCGGGCAACGGCTTCGGGTCCGAGGGAGTGCGGGAACTCGCCTCAGGGAACTGGGAGCACCTGCATACGCTCAACCTCACTCGCAACAAGGTGGACTACAAAGGAGTTGACGAGCTGGCAAAAACAGGAAATTTCCCAGCGCTCTACGAACTGAATCTCACAGAAAACACGATTAGTGATCAAGGGATTCAAGCGATTGCCAGGGCAGGTTGGGCAAAGTCGCTCTCGCGCCTCATGCTGGAAACGAACCAGATTAGTTCGGCAGGAATCATCGCGATCACGGGGTCTTCAGTGCTATGTGGATTGACTGATCTGAAACTCGATAATAACGCCATCGGGCCGGATGGTGTGCAGGCGATTGCCTCGGCCGACTGGCCAGGGCTTACCGATCTCAGTCTCAAGTCTTGCAAGACCAGCGAGGCAGCGATTCTGGCACTGATCCGTTCGCCGCTACTCGGGAAGCTGCTTGAACTGAACCTAGCTGATTGCGAAATTACGGCTACCGTACTCAAGAATCTGTGTAGAGGCGATCTCCCCTTCCTCCGCAAGTTGAGTCTCGATGCAAATACGGCGATTGGAGCGGAAGGAGTCAACGCCTTGATTACTCCCGGCGCGTTACCATCGCTGCGAGTCCTATCGCTGGGGAACTGCAAACTCGCGGAAGCAGTGCTGGCAAAAATGGCGAACTCGGAATTGATGACCAGACTTTGCCGATTTAACCACTATGGGAACTCACTCTCGCGCAAAGTGCATGAAATGTTCACCGCCCTTGCGTCTCGCAGTTTTGGGGCGGACTGGTTAGAGGAGGATCAACTGGGTAACGAGGATGATGATCGCGATTGGGAATGAAATGTGAACATGACTTGTTGGAGAAGGATTGGCTTGTGAGCTGACGGTAGTAAACCGTTTGCGGATTCGCCGGGGAGTTGATCGATTGCTAACTTGAACTACGTCTGGAAGTCTTTCCCAAACGCGAAGGTTCTCACATGGCCAAGATAGTTCGTGTCGCGGTTACCGGTGCTGCTGGCCGGGTAGCCAGTAGTCTAATCGTTCGACTCGCATCGGGCGAGGTATTCGGGGCGGATACCAAGGTTGTCCTCCAACTTCTGGAACTTTCCCCCTCGATCAATCCCACGCCGATGAAGAATCTCGAAGGAGCGATGTACGAACTTCAGGACTGCGGCTTCTCCACTCTGCAGGACATCATCATCACCGACGATCCGAACAAGGCATTTGCGGGATGCAACTGGGCGCTCCTGGTCGGAGCCGCACCGCGTGGTCCAGGGGAACAACGTGCCGATCTGATTCGCAAGAATGGGCCAATCTTTATTGGCCAGGGACAGGCGATTGCCAAGAACGCTGCGTCCGATGTTCGGATTCTTGTGGTCGGCAACCCGTGTAATACCAACTGCCTCATCTCCTTCCGGAATGGTAAAGGAATCCCTGCCGATCGATGGCACGCGATGACCCGGCTCGACCACAACCGAGCGGTTTCCGCCCTCGCCTTGAAAGCGGCTGTCCCAAACGAAGCTGTCACCTGCATGACCATCTGGGGAAATCACTCCAATACCCAGTACCCCGACTTCACCAATGCCAAAATCAGCGGTAAGCCCGCTACGACTGCGATAACAGATCGGGCGTGGTTGGAAGGGAGCTTCGTCCCGCAATGTCAGGAACGCGGTAAGTTCATCATCGATACCACCAAGGTCTCCTCTTCATTCTCCGCTGCGAACGGAGCGATTGACCACGTGAAGAGTCTCGTTCGTGGCACATCGCCCGGAGATTGGACCAGCGCTGCAATCGTCTCCAAGGGGGAATACGGTGTCCCGGCTGGCCTCGTCTTCGGCTATCCCTGCACATCCGCAGGCGATGGGAACTGGAAGGTTGTCGAGGGATTAAAGCTCGATGCTTTCGGCGATGCCAAGTTCAAGGCCAGTCTGGCAGAACTCCAGAAAGAACAGGATGTGGTGAAGGATATGTTGCCAGGCTAGTGTGCAGTTTTCAGTGTTCAGTTAAGACATTCGGACTCAGCAAACGAAGTTTCAATGTTTTAACTGAACACTGAACACTGATCCCCGAAAAGTGCAATTCCATGCGAGTTCTCCTCGTCCACGGACTCGGTCGCACACCACTCTCGTTGTTTTGGCTTGCGAGATCGCTACGTTCGGGTGGGCATTCCACTCGATTTTTCGCCTACTCCCCCACGTTTGAGAGATTGGATCGGATCGTCCGGCGACTAACACGCCTCCTCCACGAACTGAGCCGGATTGATGAGCCCGTCGCCCTCATCGGTCACTCGCTTGGTGGGTTGCTCTTGCGGATGGCACTCCCGACCGTCCACGATCTGAATACTCTCCACCTCATCATGCTCGGCACTCCCAATCGCGCTCCACGCTTGGCACGCCTAGCCTGGCGGTGGCTCCCATTTCGATTGCTTACAGGTACATGTGGACAATTCCTTGCCACCCCGAGAGCGTTCGGTCAACTTCGCAATCCGGGCGTTTCCATGACTGTGATTGCTGGAACCGCTGGACCGCGCGGTCGCTTCAGCCCGTTCGGACACGACCCAAACGATGGGGTTGTGGCAGTCTCCGAAACGCAAAACGATTCAATCGAAAACCATGTTCAATTCCCGGTCTGGCACACACTGATGATGAATGCGGTGACCGTCCAGGCACACATCCTGGCGCTTCTCCAGTCTGGATCTGCAGTCTTCAGCAATTTACCCCGGCAAGTTGGGCAAATTACAAAAAAAATGCCGATTGTATGAATCGTGAGGCATCCCGCTTTATTCCCCTAATCATTACAAGCGGATCAGGACGAGTTACCGAATCCCAGGAACCGAAGTCAGGTGGTTGTGACACCCGGTCTTTCTTCACCTGGGGTTGTTTCATGTCTATTGCTCGCACCGCTCGCCCCCGCCCGCCGTTGTTTCGTGCATTGGGTGCGGTCGACCCGCCGCTGGAGGTTGTGGTAGATGGTCAGCGTTACGAGCAAGTCGAGATCTACAAACACGATTCGTGGGCAGCGACAGCCTTGTATGCCGGAAAGTCTGGACGGATCACCTGCAAGTTCAACCGCATCCAGCCCATCCTCGGTTTCCCCACTCTCTGGCTCGGGAAACGACTGGCCGAGCGGGAGCGGTGCGCCCTGGAGCGGTTAGCTGACTTGCCCCAAATCCCCAAACCTCTCGGCCCGGTCTTTGTGGGAGGCCAACGGCTCCAAAACGCGGTGGCCCGCGTTTTCATTCCTGGGCACCCACTGGGCAAGCATGAGACGGTTGGTCCGGAGTTCTTCTCATCTCTGCGTGAAGCAATCCTGGAGATGCACCGCCGGGGAATCGCCTACGTGGATTTGCACAAGCGGGAAAACGTGATCGTGGGCGACGATGGCCGCCCCTACCTGGTGGATTTTCAGATCAACCTCGATATTACCCACCCTCGCCTTCGCTGGCTCCCGGGGATTGAGACCGTCTTCGATTGGTTCCGCGAGGGCGACCTTTACCACCTGGAAAAGCATGTTCGCCGCGCTGACCCACAAGCTGCGACCGCAACACGACTGGAAATACCCTCCTGGCTTCGCCTCCACCGAACGATCGCGGTCCCGTTCCGCGAACTTCGCCGCCGACTCCTGGTGGCTCGCGGGATTCGCCTTGGTCGTGGTTCGGTCGCAACCGAGGTGTTTGCCGAAGATGCCGTCCGGAGAGAGTCTACTGCCCGAGCAGCGTGACAGTACGCCCGCCAGACGTACACTGTACATGGTGAGTCCTCATCCAACGGAGGTAACCATGTCTACAGCGAAGAATGTTCTCGGCGGCCCCCTCAAAACGTGTTCCACGAACCCCTTGACGGGGTTCTACCGAAACGGTTGCTGCGATACCGGCGCGGAAGATGAGGGTCTACACACCATCTGCTGTCATGTGACCGCTGAGTTCCTGGCCCACCAGCGGGAAATTGGCAACGACTTGAGTACCCCCTTTCCCGTCTATGGTTTTCCCGGACTCAAGCCGGGGGATCGTTGGTGCGTCTGCATCACACGCTGGAAACAATCTCTCGAAGCTGGAATGGCCTGTCCCGTGGTTCTCGAAGCCACGCACATGCACGCTCTGGAATACGTTGACCTCGAAGATTTGAAGAGCCACGCTGTCGCTCCCACGCCCGGAGCCTGATTGCATTTCATGGCAGGAGAACGCTCCCATATTGCACCCACACCGTGAGGCTACCAGCCATGCAACTCGACGATTTACCGGAAAGCTCCAACGTCCTCGATCAGCGCGGGATGAAGACAGTCGGTGGGATTGCCGCCGGTGGCGGCGGTCTTTTGCTGTTAATACTCGGGCTGGTTTTCGGCATTGATACCAACAAGCTCGGGCTTGGTGGAGGCGCAGGGGGAGGTGCTCCCGGCGATGAAAAGACCAAGCATTTCGCGGCTAAGATCCTGGGCACTCTGGAAAAAGTTTGGACGGAAGAGTTCGATGACCCCAAGAATCGATATGGTCGACGCTATGAAAATCCCAAACTCGTCCTCTTCAGCCAAGGGGTGCAGACGGGCGGTTGTGGATTTGCGCCATCAGAGGTGGGGCCGTTCTATTGCCCAGGCGACAAGACGATCTATCTCGACCCATCGTTCTTCACCGAACTTGAACAAAAGCTTCACGGATCGAAAGCGGAGTTCTCGCAAGCATATGTGATTGCCCACGAAAACGGTCATCATGTCCAGAACCTGCTTGGATTCTCCGAGCTTGTGGATTCTAAACGCAAGACACGCCGAGAGAACGAGTTTTCGATTCGCCTTGAACTCCAGGCCGATTACCTCGCTGGTGTCTGGGCAAATCACGGGCAACGGGATTTTCATTTCCTCCAGCAGGGTGATGTGGATGAAGCACTGAAAACAGCCCTGGCAATCGGCGATGACAGGATCATGAAGACGATGGGACGGAAACCGTGGCCGGAAAAGTTCAATCACGGCACCGCGGAACAGCGGGCCAAATCGTTCTCGGCGGGTTTCCGAACGGGAGACGCGACGAAAGCGAAGCTGGCGAAGTTCTATTCCGATTCCATCACGTTTGATGCCCACACCGGCGAACTCGATGATTCACTGTTCAATTGAGTTGGAAGTAGTCTGAGTGAAGAGATCAGAGTTCGAATCGGAAAAGGTCAACGAGTGTTTTGTGCAACACCCGTTGACCTTTTCCCACACATTCAGTCTTCATCCTCATCCTTGAGTTGGGCCTTGCTCACGATTTGCTGTTGGACCATCGGCGGCACTGTTTCATAGTGGCTCAGTTCCATTGCATACGACCCAGTACCATGTGTAATCCCACCAAGTTGCGCAGCATACCGGGCAACCTCAGCAAGCGGGGCACGAGCGTAGATCGTCGTCATGTCGCCGGGGAGACTTTCCTGGTTCTCCACATGAGCCCGCTTTGTCGGCAGGTCGCCAAGAATTGCCCCGGTGTATTTGCTCGGAACGGTGATTTCCAGTTTCACAATCGGTTCCAGCAACGTGGGGCGAGCAGCCAGGAAGGCTTTCTTGAACGCGTGGCGGGCAGCGGTTTTGAACGCTGCTTCCGATGAGTCCACATCGTGGTATTTGCCGAAATAGACCTCGATTGCACAATCCTGAACACGATAGCCGGCCAGAACACCGCGTTCGAGCATCTCCTTGCATCCCTTTTCGACTGCCGGGACGAAGTTGTTCGGAATAGTCCCTCCCACAATGTGGTCGAGAAACGCAAAGTTGGTCGCGGCGTCATAGTGGCAAGAACGTAGTTTCTCGAAGCGACTCTTGTTGGCGAACTCGGCCTCGCACTGAGCCTGACTCTTGATCTCACGTGAGAGCGGATAGATGCGGAGATGGACCTCGGCAAACTGCCCGCGTCCGCCGGTTTGCTTCTTGTGTTTGTGATCGCCTGCCCCATCGCCAACGATCGTCTCCCGATAAGGAAT
>DASZJS010000110.1:0-6224 GCA_035947935.1 Gemmata sp.
GCCTGAATCTTGTCGATCACCGCCCCGATCATTCGTTTCTGATCGATGGCCGCGGCGTTCGACTCCAGTGGTTCATCGGTCAGCAGTACAACGACCCGGTGGCATCCCGATCGCGATCGCCAGGGGAAGTCGAGGCACGTATCCAGAGCGAGCAACATCGCCTCATCCCCGAACACCGTGACCTCCTCCAGGGCGAAGCGAATCGAGGCCGGTTCGGTGGTAAAGAAGGTGGAGAGGTTAGGAGTTGGTCCATATAGATTGGCGAGCAGTTTGACTCCCTCGTTGCGGAGGGAATTCGATCGTACAATCGTTCCACTCTCATCGCATGAGTGAGCGAGGAAGTCCAGCCGACAATCGAATTTCCGGTTCCATCCTCCACCCAGCCCATCGAGGAACGAACCAAGGTTTCGCCGAAGCGCATCAATGCACGGAGCCATTGACCCGGAAGCATCCAGGCAAAACACCACATCCACTACACCCTTCGTACTCGGCGGCATGGCACACTTTCGGTAGACCCCTCCAGGGGTGGAGCGATAGCGAAACCACTGGAACCCTATTCCAGCACAAGGGGAACTTCGGACTGAACCGTGATGGTCTTGGCCAGTTGTTCGAGAATCTTGCCGAATTTGTGTGGGTCCGATGTGTACTCGGCCAAAGCATCCTGTGGCGTTTTCCCATCCTGTACCGGAATGGCATACCACTGCGCTTTATCCACCTCGGCAAGCGTGTTGAATTTCTCGAACTTCTTCGGGGCGAAGATATGGAGGACGATTTTGGCGGTCATCAGGTTGAGGATGACATCATCGATGGATGCCCCCCGCGGATCGCGGAGAGGTTCCTTGAATGGGGCATCGGTGAAAACCACCACGAATCGCCGCGCTGAGCCAACGGATCGCCAGGCGTCTGGCCGGAGTGGCTCATCGGTCTTTGTTGCTGGCATGTTCGCCAGACGGTAAAGAGATTCGAGGAGCGTTTCCGGTTCATCGCCGCCACCATCGGCGTGGAGGGCATTGAGTTGTGCTTCGAGTTCCGAAACGCTGGAGACGAAGTTGTTGTCGATATAAGCGGGGAAGTCGGTGTAGTCCAAATCCCGATACCCCACGATCTTGGCTCGCCATTCTTTCACGACCGCTCCCCCATTGGGGTTGGGGGTGGTCATCGTTGTAACGAATGTCTTGATGTTTTGTTTTACGGCGTTAATGCATGGTCCCATACTTCCCGTCGCATCGAGAAGAAACGCAATGTCTGCAATTCCTTTGACTTTCGGCTGTTGACTCACGGGGACATACTCCTTTTGAGCGGAAACCGGATGTGTCCGTCCTACAGGGTTAATGCCGGTTACCCGGCAGTCACGGCACGATTTCGTGGACACCGGGCAACTCAATCGAAACGATGTTGGCGGAATGATCTACGTGAGCATTATTTCAGAGCCGCCAACCAAAAACAAGGAAGCGACTCTTGAACAAACGAGCCGGAGGCCTGCGTGTCCTCAGACAGGCAGGCTTCCGGCTCGTTCGGAATGGCCCTTCGGTCGCTCAGGTTGAGCTATCGAGAACAGCACGCACCTTGCGCGCAAGTGTGAGTGGCGTGAATGGCTTCTGAAGGAAGGCATCGGTGGCTTCCACGATGCCGTGTCGAACCACCGCATCGTCGGTATAGCCGCTGGCGTACAGGATCTTGAGACCGGGATACCGCTGACGGAGAGCCTCGGCCACTTCTCGACCGCTCATCCCTGGCATCACCACATCGGTCACCAGGAGGTGAATCTGTCCAGAGTACTCATCCACGACCCGGATTCCTTCTGCACCATTGCGTGCATGAAGGACTTTGTAACCATACATCTCAAGAGTAAGCCGGGCGAGTTCCCTCACGGGATCCGCATCCTCAACGAGCATCACGGTCTCTGTACCGCGCGGAGCGATCCGCACCACGCCCGACTTTGGAACCGCATCACTATCAGTGGCAGGGAGCAGGATTTTGAAGGTCGTCCCGACTCCAACCTCGCTGTAAACGCTGACATGTCCCCGGTGGGTCTTGACCGCCCCATAGACCATCGCCAGCCCAAGTCCCGTGCCGTGACCGGCCTCCTTGGTGGTGAAGAACGGCTCGAATATCTGCGACTTCACCTCCTCCGTCATCCCCACGCCCGTATCCGTTACAGCCAGTTGAACGTATCGTCCTGGCTGAAGACCGGGATAAGCCGTTGTGTTCCCTTGCAAATCCACATCGTGGGTTTCGATGGTCAATCGGCCGCCGCGAGGCATAGCATCGCGTGCATTCACCGCCAGGTTCAGCACGATTCGTTCCATCTGACTTGGATCCGCCCTGACTCGGCGCAGATCGGGTACCAATGCCGTGGTGAGAATGATGTCCTCGCCAATCAGGCGGCGGAGCAACCGCTCCGATTGGACAACCACATCATTGAGCTCCAGAACTTTTGATTCGACGATGGCCTTGCGACTGAACGCCAGGAGCTGCGCTGTCAGGCTCGCAGCTCGTTCTCCGGCTTCTCGAATGGCGTTGACAGCCACCCAGTGAGCATCATCCTGTTGAATCGCTGCGATGAGCATCTCGGAGTAACCGTTGATGACCGTCAGGAGATTGTTGAAGTCATGGGCAACACCACCCGCCAACCGTCCCACCGCCTCCATCTTCTGCACCTGTCTTACCTGGCTCTCGAGTCTCCTTCGCTCCGTGGTATCGTGTACGATCATCGCAAACCCACGGAACCCATTCCGATCGTTCCTCAATGCAGTGATCGTCGTATCGGCCCAGAACGGCTTCCCATCCGCGCGAACGCGCAAGCCTTCCGTCTCTATGCTGCTCTCGACGGCCCGATCGAGGTGCTGCTGGGGAATTCCTTCCGCCGCTTCATTTGGCGGGTAGAATATCGAGAAGTGCCTCCCCTCCACCTCCGCAGCCGAGTAACCGAATACCCTCTCAGCTCCCGCATTCCACGTCATGACCTTCCCATCCGAATCGGTCATGAAAACGGCGTGGTCCTTCACACCTTCAACCAGGAGACGGAAACGCTCCTCGCTGTCCCGTAAGAATTCTTCAGCATTTCTCCGGGCCGTAAGGTCGATCGCCACAGCGCACACCCAGTTCGGCATTCCCGCTTCAGTCTGCACCAGAACCGCGCTCACGCGAGCCCAAATCATCGCGCCATCCTTGCACCGGTAGCGTCGTTCCGCTTCAAAGGTGGGTGCTTGCCCTGTCACGAGTCGATTGTACTGGCTACGAATGTCGTCCCGGTCCTCGGGAAACATCAGGTTGACGACCGGCATTCCTGAGATTTCTTCCCGGGTATAACCGAGCATCCGACAAAACGCTTCGTTGGCCCGGATGATAATTGCATCGGTGGTCACCTCGACCACGCCAGCCGTCGTCACCTCGAAAAATGCGCGATATCGACGTTCACTGACTCGCAGCGCCAGTTCAGCCTCTTTCCGTTCCTGGATGTTCCGACTGACGCCAACCAGCCCCGTGATTTTCCCATCGCGGTTGCGCAGAGGAGCCTTGATCGCCAGATGCCACCACTCGCGGCCGCTGGAATCTCGTACCAGCTCTTCCTTGTTGAAGATCGTCTCACCATCGTGCAAGACGCGAAGATCGTCGCGGTGGTATTCACTCGCGAGATCCTCGGGGTGGAAGTCGAAACCCGACTTCCCAATGACCTCGGCTTCGCTGATTTGTCCAACGAGTTTGTTGTGTTGGGGGTTACTGATTGCGAATCGGCCATCGTTATCTTTTGTCCAGATGGCATCGGGCAGGGAGTCAATGAGCGTTCGCAGAAGCATCCGCTCGTGGGCGAGTGCTTCTTCCGCGGCATATCGCTCGGTCACGTCCCGGAAGACCAGCACCGCTCCCCGAACTGTTCCGGTGGTGGTTCGGATGGGTGCAGCGGAGTCATCGATCGAGCGTTCTGTGCCATCACGCGCAACCAAGATCGTGTGGTTCGCGAGCCCGATGATGATACCCTCGCTTAGAGCCCGCAAACTGGGATTTTCGACTGCTTGCCGGGTTTGCTGATCGATAATCCGGAAGACATCCGGCAGGGGCTTTCCGATTGCATCATCCTCTTTCCATCCCGTGAGGGTTTCGGCAACAGGGTTCAACATCGTCACTCGACATGAGAGATCGGTAACGATCACCGCATCGCCAATACTCTCCAGGGTTACCCGCAATTCTTCACTCTGAACGCGAACAATCTGCTCGTTGCGCTTTCGTTCCAGCAATTCTGCCTGGATGCGTTCCAACTCCTCGTTCCTGGCTGTTGACCACTGGTTGACAACCTGGAGTTCCTCCATCCGCTGGAGGCTCAGATCGTCTGCGCGTTGTTCCTGCTCGGTTTCACGTTGGCGGGCACGAACCAGTTCCGTCACATCCTCGATTCGATGAATGATGTACTTAACCGCATTGCCTTCCCCCAGCACCGGAACGTTGATGAGGTTCCAGTAGCGCTCTTCAAACCCACCCCTTTCATCACCGGGCCGACGAATGTCGTACTTCTGAACCGCCATCGTATCCGTGACCCGTTTGCTCAAAACCCGCTCCAGGGAACTGCGCAGATTGCGCTCGCCTGTGGCTGATGGATCGTCCGGATTGTCGGGAAAGACATCGAAAATGTCTCGCCCAAGAATTGTCTCTCGCGAAGTCTTGGTCGCACGGAGATAAGCATCGCTGACTGCGACGATGGTGAGGTCCGGTGCCAGCACGACGTACAAGCCCGCTACCGCTTCAAAAAGCTGCCGAAAGTCCAACGATCGTGCAGATTCCGAATGAGGTTCGGTGTGATTGAGTGCCATCCGCTCCCTCACTGCTGCAATGATCTCCGGTCTATCAACCCTACTCATGTCCCCGAAGTGACAAACCCTTCTCCATAGGTGTATTATCGTGCAACGGGATATTCAGGAGATTGGTTTTTCATGCTCAGTCCCGCAAGGCGAAACTTGCGCAATCCAGGAGTTTGGACCACAAGTTGCACCTCGATTTGAGGGGAGGCAAAGGATTTTCTCTGGGGGTATAATGGTACGCGGGGCAGGAGTAGTCAGATAATTATTTGAATTGAGATGAGGAGAAGGCTCGAATCCTCGGTTCAATTAGAGAGGATCAATTGTCGAATAGTCAATCCGTCAGTAACTCAATAACTGTAACTGAAGCCCTTCGCCTTGGAACGATTCCACTCCGATGTCTGAAATGGAGTAGCAACATGACCTCATCCGACGAACGCCAAGCGACACTCCTGGTAGTCGATGACGAGCCTGCGATCGTGCGAATGTTGGTCGAAGCGTTGAATGGGCCTGAGCTTTCAGTGCTGACGGCCACTCGCGGGGATAAAGCCATCGAAATGTATCGGCAACACCTGGGCAAAATCGACCTGGTGTTGCTTGATTTGCAGATGTATCCCCTGAATGGTCTGCAACTCTTGGCGGAATTGCGACGGATCGATCCTCACGTTCGGGTCGCATTTATGTCCGGGAGTCCCAGCGAAGGACCGGTCGCAGAAATGGCGGAAGCTGGTGTTGTGTCTGTATTCTCCAAGCCGTTTTTGAGCCTCACAGAGTTGGCGGCTTCGCTTGGCGAGTTGGTCCGTGGTCCATCGTCTATAGTCATTGGTCAATAGTCCATGGTCGCAATTCTGTCTGTTCGCCGTTCCATGTTGAACTTCAAAACTTGGCATAACTCCGAAGGGCCAAGGGGCTTTTAACAATTGACCATGGACCATGACCATGGGCCAACTCTAGGGACCAACCCGTCGATTCACACGGTACAGGAAAGTCAGGATCGCCGCGACTGCCTTGTAGACTTGCGGCGGAATCTCCTGATCGAGATTCAATCGGCTGAGTACCTGGACGAGATTGGGATCTTCGCGAACGGGAACGTAGTTTTTCCGCGCCAAGGCTAGAATCTGATCGGCCAGTCGTCCCTTGCCCTTGGCAACGAGTTTCGGTGCTTTATCCCGCGTGGGATCATACCGGAGGGCAACGGCCCGCTTTTGCTTGGGTTTCTCGGCCATATCAGGCTCTCACATCGAGGACAGAACCAGACCCCGGACGACCAACCTGCATTGCCGCAGCTTGCTTTCGCTGCTGTGCCGGCAATTCACTCGCGGGTCGGACATCGAGCAACACTTCGCTGAAACCGCCCGTCAGCAACTCATCCCGGAGTGCCGGAAGCTCGGCCCGAACCTGCTCGCGCGCGGTAGGACTATTCAGATACAG
>DASZJS010000111.1:0-4127 GCA_035947935.1 Gemmata sp.
GTTCTCGGTGGGAATCGAGATTATCGGGCGTTTCACCCCAGGGTCCGCATGGCCCTTCGGGATGCAGTAAAGGAATCTCATCCTGAGCCCGAGCAAGGTGGAGGAGAGATGGCGTACATCGCTCCACCGACCGAGGAGGATTTAGAAGCCCCGAAGCGCGTTGCGGATAAGTATGTGAAGTTTACCGAGCTGGTGAATACGCGCGTACCAACTGTGCTTCGCGATCTCTTCAATGTGAAACGCAGTTCGGCTCCGGCACCGGCTGATATCCAATCGGCCATTGGCATTATCAGGGGTCATTTCCGCGGAGCTGCTATGAGTCATGGCGCTCTGACGGGTGCCTCGCACATGACGATCGCGGCAGCAGTGAACGAACTCGACACACTGAGCAATTCAGGTGAAGGCGGCGAAGCTCGCTGGCGAAACGATATTCCCGAGCGGGCATGGGGGCCGTTCTGGGACAAGGTCAAAGCCCAGCGAACCGAGCATCCGGAACTGTACACACTCGGCGGCAATATCGCCCAAAGTCGTTTCCGAAGTCGGATTCGTCAGGTCGCCAGTGGTCGATTTGGTGTGGATGCGGAGTATCTGGTCAACGCCGATGAACTCTCCATCAAGATGGCCCAGGGAGCAAAGCCTGGAGAGGGTGGGCAGTTAATGGGCAAGAAGGTGACGACAGAGATCGCCGAGATTCGGTTCGCCAAACCTGGAACCGATCTGATCTCTCCGCCGCCCCACCACGACATTTATTCCATTGAGGATCTCGCGCAGCTCATTTACGACCTGAAGGCAACCAAGCCCCTCATTCCGGTTTCCGTCAAGCTTGTGGCAGTCGAGAACATCGGAACCATCGCCGTTGGCGTTGCCAAAGCTGGTGCCGATATTATCGAGATTGATGGGATCGATGGCGGCACAGGGGCTGCGATGGTGTCGAGCAAGGAACATGCAGGCTTGCCGAGCGAAATGGGATTGGCTGAGGCCCATCAAGCCCTTGTGGTGAACGGCCTGCGCATGTCTGTCAAACTGCGTGTGGGTGGGGGCATCAAGAATGGACACGATGTCATCAAGTACGCTCTGTTCGGAGCGGATGAGTTCAGCTTCGGGCAGGGGTTGATGGTGTCGGTCGGGTGCATCGTTTGCAAGAGTTGTCACATTCCAAACTGCCCTACCGGGATCACGGGAAGTCCAGAGATTTTCAAGGGGCACCCGGAACACACCAAGGCGTACCTCCATGCCGTTGCCGAGGAGGTTCGGCAGATACTCGGGCAGATGGGGTTCCGCCATCTCTCTGAAATCACGGGGCGCTCCGATCTTCTGGTTCCCCGTACAGATCTCAAAGCAAAACATCCCCGAGCCGCAATGCTGACCCTGACCAAGTTCATCCAGCCGGACATGGCGATTTCGCGCTTGAGTGAGAAATATCCACAAGTCGGTACTCGGGGCGTGTGCGGCGGTGACTCGTTCTCGCTGAATCAGAAAATCCTGGCCGCAGCGTTCGATGCCGTCGATACGGCCCAAAACGCTGATCTTGTATTCCGCGTCCGCAATTCGGATCGCTCGGTCGGGGCAACAGTTGCGGGAATGATCGCGAAGCTCTATGGCCGCGAAGGCCTCCCCAATCACCGGAAAATCAAGGTTCGGCTCGATGGTGAAGCCGGACAGAGTTTCGGCGCATGGTGCGTGAATGGTCTCGACCTGGAACTCCGCGGCTTCGCTCAGGATGGTGTTGCCAAAGGCATCTCGGGTGGCACGGTGACTGTGACGCTTGACTACTCCGCCTCCGATTACGGCGGCGAGATTCAGAGTGTTGCCGGGAATAATGTTGGCTATGGTGCAACCGGTGGGACGATCTTCATCGGTGGCCGTGCAGGACACCGCCTGGGCATCCGAAATAGCGGTGCGACGATCGTTGCCGAAGCAGCCGGCAAATATGCTTGCGAGTATATGACTCGCGGCCGCGTCCTGATTCTGGGACCGGTGGAAAACGAGATTGGCAGCGGGATGACCGGCGGCGAGTTGGTGATCTTCGACCCGCACACGGAGGTTCCCGCAAAGTTGCACGGCAAGAGCGTTACGGTGATCGACTGCTCGCATGTCGATTACGAGTGGTTACACCCCCTTCTCCATCAGTACCATGCCCGCACCGGTAGCCGACAAGGGGAGTACATCCTGAAGAATTGGGGGGACATTCGCCGCGGTCGACGGCTCAGAAAGGTTCTGCCACTCGCTGTGGCCCGGGCGATGGAGGATCTCAAGACAGCGGGCACTAACGCGGGTTGATGGCGCTCAGGCCGGGTTCACGGGCGGTTTCTGTTCCTCCCTGGCCCATGCAGGAACAAGATCCTTCGGCCACATGGGACCGAACACCTCCGGCGACACCGGCTTTCGGTCGGGATATCGGACGACTTCTAACTGAAGTTATCCCAATTCGACCAGAAGCTTAATCTCCTATAAGTGGGAGCTTTCGTCGACCGATACCTTTCATATCAACAGTTTTCGGCAACTTCCCGGCGTTTTCCGATTCCCAACGTGCAACCTCCTCCATCAGCGCAT
The DNA here is from genome assembly GCA_035947935.1 of Gemmata sp. Lineage (GTDB taxonomy): Bacteria > Planctomycetota > Planctomycetia > Gemmatales > Gemmataceae > Gemmata. Next base: position 2,554 of record DASZJS010000111.1, read on the forward strand.
CCACGATTTGCGCTTCATCGACACGACGGACGATCTCGCCATTGCGGAAGATCATCCCCTTCCCGTTACCCGCTGCGATGCCGATATCCGCTTCGCGAGCTTCGCCAGGGCCGTTCACCACGCACCCCAGGACGCTGATCTTGACCGGCAATCGCTTCCCACTCAGACGTTGCTCGAGTTCCGCGATTATTTTTTCCAGGTCGATCGCCAATCGTCCGCATGTCGGGCAGGCAATCAATTCCGGTCTGCGCACCCGGCGTTGGGTAGCCTGAAGAATATCGAACGCAGCCGTGATTTCGGGCACAGGGTCGCCCAGAAGCGAAATCCGGATGGTATCTCCGATACCATCAAGCAGGATCGGGGAAAGTCCTGCAGCACTCTTCGTCACCGCGTAAGGGGGTTTACCTGCCTCCGTGATACCGATGTGAGTGGGGTAATCGCACTGTTGAGCGAATAGCCGATACGCCTCCACGGCGACCAGCACATCTGAGGATTTGAGCGACACGATGATCTCGCGATAGCCCTCGGCTTCGGCCATCTCGATGTAACGCAGTGCGCTCTCGACGATTGCGGGAGGGCAAGGGAACTCATATTTCTCGCAGAGTTCGCGTTCCAGGCTCCCGGCGTTCACACCAATCCGCATGGGCAAACCTTTATCCCTTGCCTTGCGGACGACCTGCCGGAATCGGTCGTGTCCACCGATATTTCCAGGATTGATCCGGATTTTGTCGATGGGATGGTCGAGAGCGGCGATCGCCATCTTGAAGTCGAAGTGGATATCGCAGATGAGCGGGATACCAATGCGGTTCTTGATCTGCGTTAACGCTCCGGCGTCCTCGGGCTTCGGGACAGTGACGCGGACCAGTTCGCACCCAGCTTCTTCGAGTGCGTGGATTTGCTTGATAGTGCCCTCGACATCGAATGTGTCTGTGGTCGTCATCGACTGAACCCAGATTGGGTTTTGCCCTCCGAACACTAGGTTTCCGACTTTCACTTCCCGCGTCTTGTGACGGGGTTTCCCCGGGACGCGCTGGGCTCGTTCGAGTTTGCTCAGGTCGAAACGGGACGTGGTCATCATCGCTCCTCGGGGTTGGTGTTTCTCCCATGCTATTTCAGTAACCGCAATGGCGGCAACACCAACACGTTTTTGAGCGCGAACCTCTGGATTGGTAGTTGTGTCAGGAATTGTGATATCCCAGCCCCATCAGGGCCTCCTGCCCTGCCTCAATTCAACATGACACCACTCACCAGTTACTCTACCGATCACCGCTTCCTGGTGGACGCCGCGGCAAAGGCTGCCGGGATCACAGACCCTGTGGCATTTGTTCCAAGCACTTACGCCTTCTATCTCCTGAAATCTGCTGTCCGCGGCTCCCTCGTTCCACTCGATGGGGTCCTGCTTCGCAACTGGATGACAGGAGGCCGACATCATTATCCAGGAACGCAGTTCGGGATCAGACTCTACGCTGCGGACGCCATTCCATTTGCACGATGTGTTTCGGGGGTGAACGGGGACTACGCGGATGAAGCCTATGATTTCTACATCGTGAGTCGAAGCAACTACACCAAGCTCT